>JAKAYJ010000012.1 GCA_021816385.1 Thermoplasmata archaeon | reverse complement strand
ATGATGATATTTCGTATGATATGCTTATATGACCATCTGCTGAACCATTTGCAAAACATGTGGAAGATGGCTGATTTATTTCCAGGCCTGAAAGAACAGGAGGATATGTGGTAACTGGATTACATCCGCCACCACCACTGCCTCCCCCGCCTCCCCCGCTCTTGTGTATAGGCCTGCCTTGTGAAATTTCAGGTTCTATGTTCGGATCTATGGTATACGTCTCATGAGCACTTAACCTGACAGGACCGAATGAAAGTATCAATGCATTATAACCGTTCATCTTCTTGATCTCGCCCATGTGAAACAGGTTCGAGTCACATATCCAGTTTATGTTAAGTCCACCTATGGTGATGCTGGAATTCTTCTGGCCTATGATGAAACTTGTACCGGCAAATGAATGAAACGTGTTACTGCTATCGCCTGATATTGTGAAGTTGTCTGTGCCTGGTAATACCATTGTAAAATCAACAATGTACGTTGCACTTACATTCAGTTTGTTCTGGAATGCTACGGATGATCCCATCCCATACTGGTGGAAGGAGAAGACATCGGCTGCCTGAGTGCTGTTCCCATATCTTACCAGATCAGCGGATGTGCAGTTATTATTTTGGATTTCACGGGTATGGTAAGAATTGAAGTCTGCCATTGATAAATTTCCGGGACTGGATGATCCTGAAACATATGGTGTTGCTACATTGCTGCTCTGTGAACCTACGGTGAAAATATCATACTGCACAGGGTATTTAGTCGTGCCAAAGGAAATGATCGGCTGGCTACCCATGAAGCATACGGATTCACCGCATTTTGAATAGAGGGCTTCTGGAACATTGCTCTGGATGTTTGAAGATGATCCTGAATTCTGGATTGCATTATTGAAGGAAATCACAGTGAAACCTATTGAGAAGATCATTATCAGAGACAGGAAAATGACAGTTACCTTGTTAAAACTCTTTCTCGCTTCCCTATCTATATTAAGTTTGAACTCCATATCAAATTATAAATTCAAATTGTATTAAATATTTGTGGTTATTTTTATATGGGCATAAATGTGTTACTACAGTAACAGAAATCAATGTAACACTTCATGAGGTTGTGTTTTCATAATTCTCCTAATGGTGTTACATGTTTCATAGAAAAGAGCATGTCTAATATCCCATAGTTAAGAGTGAAAATGTGAAAATATAGAATTGTGGATTAGGATCTAAAAAATTAAGGTGCTGAGAATCAAAGAAGGCCGTGTTCATCCTTGAGTTCATTCGCATTCTCATAGGTCAGGTGGCTTGATATAACATTGAACCTGCTTTCCACAAATTCCATGAGTCCTTCCTTTGTTTCGAATCTCTCAGCTGCATCCCTGAGGATCGAGTAGTCCACTTCAAGCTGATCTTTCCTTCTATTCCTGTATGATTTTTTCAATGGGTCGATTGCCATAATTCTTAACCTGCACCTAAGAATAAGAACGTTTCTTTTTTCTGAATTTCAAGGCATTTTAAGGTTTTCACCGGCCAAGATTTGCCATGACAATTAACCTGGTAAACATGCCTGTAGAAAACATGCACATCCTTTCGAAAGTAGTAGATATTCCGTTATACTGTCCAAAATATGAGTTCTATATCTTAACGTCTACACGAGCATCGCAGCAGATATTAATATGGTAAAAACATCTTCTTCTAATGGATAAGACGTTAAAACAGAAATTCAGACAACCTTTTGGTTTTTACATGGAGAATTTAATAGGTAAATATTTTAGTCTTAACGGTGTTTTTACAATGTACAATGCACATTCTCACGCATATGAGTGGGGACTTGATATTAAACAGGATGAATTAAAGCAGTTAAAATTCTTGACAAAAATTCTAAACCGAGACACTGGAGTGTTAAAAAACCACTTATTAGAAACCCTCAGAGATAAGAATGCAAATTACGAACCAAACGAGGGCGGAGTAAAAAAAAGTATACTCTCGTTAAATGACAGCGAAGAGATGATCGATATAAAGAGTACTCTTTTGACTGTGTCGAGTCTTGTGTCATCAAACACAATTGAATTCTTGAGAATTCAAGGAAGCAAGCTAATAGTCAGCGAAGTAAAAAGCCAATATGGACCAAAGCCAGACTTTAGGATAGAATTTGAAAGTGGTCAGCTTCAAAAATTATTGAGGGCTGTCAAATTTGGTCTAAATGTTTCCTTAATTTATTGCATCGCACTTCCGGTGCCAAGGTTTGTGGAGATCCCGTTTAAAGCACTGTATGATAAATTTAGAGACTTCAGCGATTTTAATGGTGAAGAGTTTACTTCTCATGATTGGCCAGATCTTAGAATCCGAATTCCAATAGAATTCAGAAGTGAGGAAAAGTTTACAAAAATTAATCAATCGCTCTACGACTTCATAGATGAGATGTCACTATTTCGGTCAATACTGGATTCCTTCCCTAATAAATTCTCACGCTTGGAGAAGTTTCTTGACTAACACCTAGTCACTTCTTCTGAGAATCCATGATAATTTCGGTTGCATCCATTTCATTGTACACTCTTTCTCTGTGGTTATGGTGGCATTCACTGTTTTGCTGTGAAAATTCAGGACTAGCAACGTTAAAGTATAACAATTACTAGTTGGTTCATTCAGGCCATAATCCATGATCAGAGATCTTCATGGCAATCATATTATTATAATTCATTGGAAACAGCGTAAATATGAGGATAAGAGTTAAGGCATTCTAAAGAACTGACTCCCTCATACCACCCCCTCAGGTCTATAGATATAGAGAAAAAGCAGCTGCACTTTCCATGATGCCATCCCTGGATGGCAATCTATGGCTATTATTCGGGGTTTTCCTTTGGTTGAAATTCTTTGGCCAGTTTGTAACTGTAAACTCTTGGTCCTTTATCAGCTGTAAGTACTGTAAAATTTACGAGGGTTGTCAGCCTTCTGGCCAGTGAACCATATCCTATTTCTATGCCTTCAAATTCCAGGATGGTCCTGAGCTGGTTAGTCTTGAAACTTCGATTTGGATACTTCTTGAAGATCTCCAGGATCTTTGTATTGATGACATCGAGTTTTATCCTGATAATCACTTTCTCAGTGTCAGTGATAAGGACCACCATGTAAACTTGTTACTGTAGTAACAGATTTAAGAAAAATGTACTCATTCATTGGTTTTTCTTTCCTTATTATACATATTTGGAATATCGTGAATAGAAGAATAGGCATTTAGGCATTCTGAATAACTGACACACCCTTCCCACCCCTCAGGTCTATAGATATAGAGAAAGTGAAACCTAATGAGAACCAATATGGCAGCCTAATCCGTTCGTTTGGCACCGTTCTTCGGAAGATAATACTTGAAAACCTTGCCTGAAACCTTCCTCTTTTCAATGAGTGTTAAGGTACATAGAATATCAAGCCTCCTGGTTACCTGCCCATAGTTGATATGAAATCCTGCATCAATTAATATGGGATGGATCTGGCGTACTTTCCACCCTTTAGTCGGTGCTTTCTGGATTATTGAAAGGATCCTCTGGTCAAGTTTGTCAAGCTTTACCATGATTGGTACTTCAACATCTTTGTGTGATTCCTGGGTCACTCCCTTATACCTCCATTTATCGCCTTCCATTTTCCATAGTACGCAGCAATTCCCCTCAGGGAGACATATTTCAGCGATTTTATGTCATTAGGCAACTTGTTGTCCTGGATGAAATTATAGATGCTGTAAGGGCAGTCTGGCTTATTCCCTGTTCTTGACTCGTAGAAATCACACAGCTTGAGGAATTTCTCAACCCTTGCATTGAGTGGTTTAGGCAGGAAATGATCAAGTGTTACCTGGACACGATCCACCGTATGGCCGGAAATCATTGAGGACCACCCTTCATGTCATCATCGGGGTCTTCATCAGGATCATCATCTACAGGTTCAGGTTCTTCCGGTTTCCCTTCATCACCTTCTTTATGATCTTCCGGAACTTCCCCTGGATCTCTGGGAAGGGAAGGCTCATCCAATCCTGGCTCACTGTCCCATGGTTTAGTGAGGGATTCTCCAGCTTGTAGAAATTTGACTTCATGTTCGGCAGCAGTAAATTTTTCAATAAAGTTGTTATCAGAAGCGGAAAGAATAGACGTGCTTATGTCAAGTAATATAATTACATTAGAAAGATTAGGTATGGTCTGAAATGACGCTTGTGGATACCAATCTGCATCTAAGATGACGCTTGTGGACATCACTCTGAATCGACCTCATACCTCTTTTTCATGATCCAGATTCCACTCAAGCCCTTTTCCCTCATTTTCTCCTTCTGTTCTGCTGTTAATTCAGGATGGCCATTGGTTCTATTCTTCTTCAATCTTTCAATGATTTCCTGCCTCTTCTCCTCACTCATTGAGTTCCACTTTTCCCTTGCAGCTGTTATCCTGGTAAATTCTCCCTGGAAGTATCCCTGATATGGCAGCTCCTTCCTGAGATCTTCCGGCATCTTTTCCCAATATTTATGCCGGGTTGACTTTGCCATGCCGCATTGAGGATCTCCCTCAACATAGGATCTCATCTTGATCAGGACGTCTAAAGGACACTTTGGTGCATCGCATGAGTCATACCTTGAACAGTATGACATGGTTTTGATTGAGAGTATGTCCTTAGATAGTGTCAGTTCGCTTGATTTTTGTCTTTCAGTAGGTATTGTCAGAATTGCTTGATATCCCCCTGACTGTTTATATTGCCCTGACTTAGCATGGGATGAGAGTCCCTGCATTTTAGATTTATTTGAGGACTTCATAGCACACTCACCGTTATGATTGCAGCCTTTTCTATGATCATGCTTCGTTTGTTTGGCAGCTCTATTTCCATTGTGTACTGTCCCAGATGCCGCAGTATTCCCGACTCTATCCTGTTATTGGTCAGTGAGACGGTTATAGATCTTCCGAGAAGTGAAAGATTGAGAGGTTCCAGCGGTTCGAAGTTCCTGGGCCTTTCCTTTCCGTTTCTTTCATTGCTGTTCTGTGTGCTGTTCTTAACATTATTTCCGGTTACGTATGTTGTTGTCATGTTACTTAACCTCCATTGAGTTCCTTATGGATGGCATGATGACTTTGACCCTCTGCGTTTTTGAACCCATTTCCCGGTATTCATCAAGATCGAGGGATTCTATGAATTTCCTCAGCTTCATCCTTGTTATGGCTGCCGGAAATTCCGACTTGCCCCTGGGACAGAGATCTTTCACGATGCCGGAACCTATGTAGAAGAACGCATCATGTTCTATGTCATAGAGGATAGCTCCTTTTGGAGGCGATCCGTTGATCTCTATGGTTACCATGGTGAGATGTCCATAATTGCCATAGTGTGGCGTTACTATCATGGGCCTCTCTGATTTCCTGCCACCCATCACTGAACCCCAGTAGTTCTTTGCTATTAGCTCCCTAACGAACTCTTCGGGACTCTGTACCTTTCCTTTCCTTATTCCCCTTAACACATTGCATCTATTCATCTCTTCAACCCCTCATCTATCAATTTCACCAGTACCATCAGTCTTGCCTTTACGCTTCCAGGAACAAGACTTGCCAATTTCCTGAATGCCTCTTCCATTGTTTTCCTTCCATCCTTGCTCATTTTCTTTACCCCATTAGATCTCCCTGAATACCAGGTAAAGCGATTCCTGATCCTCTATGCTTATCCTGGTAAGTGAAAGCCCTCTTGTTTCAAACTCAGAAAGCAGTATCCTGAATATGCCTCCAGGCAATCCAAGATCATCCACTCCCTGCTTGTATTCAACAATTATTTCCTCATCTGTTCCTTCCTTGACCTCCAGGCTCCATCCGTAAAAATGGAGTATGCTGTCGATCACATGCTGCAAACTATCCATGGTTTGTTCACTCATTTTTCATACCTCCGTTCCTGAGGCTTGAGGCTGCCCCTAAGCCATCCTGTAAAAAATTAAGGACTGTAAGATCTGAGTTCAGCTCAGATATGGATATCACTCTGTCAAGTGGTATTTTATGAGTTCTTCCTGACTTCAACCCATCCATGATTATCCGGTTGAAGACTACCATGCGAAGCTCACCTGTCAAGGTGTAAGGTGCATTCTTAGGGCCGATGAAATTTACACTGATCATTGACCCTTTAAGGTTGTCAAGATCACCTGGTGATATCATGGCTGATCACCTCTTTTTAAAGTCCTGTTGAAAAATACTATCCCTAATGATCCTGTATTGGACTGCGTGAAACCAAGCTCCTTCATTTTGGATTCTATCTTATTACGGTTCTGATTGAAATATCCGGTTTCAAAAGTTATCTGAAATTTCTTTCCATCGTATGACTTTCCTGTTTCAGATGCCTTCAGGTGTATTCCCTGGCTGAGCAGTGAATCCTTTATCTGATTGCATTCTTCTTCAGTTATGGGCTGTGTTTCCATGTCAACCGGCTTGTCTCTACCGTTATGCTCAGTAATTCTTGAAGCCCATTGCCTCTGTATAAGAAGATCTGCGATCTCCTCGGGAACATGGGCTATGTCTCCTTTGTGAAGATAGTAATTGTTATCTTTCCAGGCTATTCCATCTAGGAGATCTTCGTGGATAGTTACCAGGACATAATTTATTTGTTCCAGCTTCTTTCCTGTAACACTGATTGTGCCATTGTGAAGGGTTAAAAGGCCGTCAGCTGCCATTGAAGGTAGTATCCTTTCATTGAGATCTTCCAGGGAAACTATCAGGTCCTTGTTTTCACTCAACCAGTTTTCAAGGATGGTTGAAGGCTTGATCTTTATCTCAGGTTTTCCCTGAGAGATCTTATTAGCGATCTCCAGGATGGTTTTTTGTGTTTGTTGAGTTTGATTCAGCTCGAAGGATGTGATATCATGGACATTGAGCATTGAAACTTCGGGATTTACTGGATTTATACTAATATTGGAATTAGATTTGACTTCTTGAGTCGCAACGAGTCGCAACCTCTCAGAATCCGTTGCGACTGACTTAGAGCTAGAGGTCTTCTGATTAATACCTATATCAGTCGCAGTACCCCTCCATGCTCCTTCTTTTATTTCATTTTTATTTTCTCTCATGTGGGGCAACATGGGGGACTCCTGCGACCTAACGCCATTTTTCCCTGCAGTAGACAGGGTATTATCCGGTCGCAGCTCTTTTTCTGTCGTTGCGACTTGCGACTCTACAAGATTATTATCATGCAATATGGTATTTTTATCTATACCCTTGGCAAGTAATGATTGAACTACATGATCGCCTTCCTCTTTAGAGATAAGCATTTTGTTATGTGTCCTGTTATTTTCAGGTTTTGCAATAGTTCCGGCTTCGTTTTTAGATTTAGACGCGTTTAAATCTTCTTGCAAGTTGAACACGGGGTCAATCTCTTCGGGAGGCTTATTTTCGGGCTTTCCTGAACTGTCATTAGGTGTGTTCAACTTGTGCACGTCAACTCTTACGTGTACATGATCCTCATGTTCATCTACACCTTCCTTCGCTACACGTAGGTTAGTGTACACATGTTGAACACGCCTGTATCTCTCACCAGAAGCTCTTATTTTCGGGCTTTCTGCACGAACGACCCCGTGTTCAACTTGTAATTTATCCTGAGAATTTTCTATTTCATCATTACCAGTTAACTGACAGTTAATAAAAAAATATTCTCGCCTACCACGTGGTCCGAGGTACTTCTTTGTAAATGATCTGCCAAACCGTTTTACAAAACTTTGTCTTGTCAAGGCAGTAATTCCTTTCGTTTTAGACCACTGCAAGAACCTCTTGTAGGCATCCTCAACAAGTGTTTGTGATCCTTCTATGTATTCTGTTTCATCGTCTATGAAGAATGCTATGGGGTCTGCAAGGTGCTCCAATATTTCCGCAGTCGAATCATCGGTAAGCTGCCCGGGAAAATTAAAATCTCTATCAATTAAGTTAAAGAGGATCTCCATGAGCAGAGTAGCAATCTGATCCCTTTCACTTTCCAGGATTAATTTATCCAAATCTTTGATGTCACGTTTTGGTCGTTCATTCTTTGTTTCAACGATCAGTATCCTGGAAGTTGCGGGAGGGCTATCCACTTGAATAAAAGGGAGATTGCCAAGCACTATTCCCTTTGCGTTGCTTACGTAATCCTTGGCTTCTCTCCCCTTGTTTTCTAAGCTTAGCGTATCCCCTCCAAACAAATTACAGAACGCTGACCAGTCCAGAACAGTACCACGCCTGAAGGTTCTTTTAGCCTCTGCGTCAATCAACAGATTTTTACCCTCTATTCCTGTGAACTGAAATCTTTCACTCGTAAGCATCCTTGCCAGGTACATCGATCCGCTGCCTTTGGGCATAAGTCCTTGAAGTACTCTTACGCTTGTTCCTTTTCCTATTCTCTCACGCCCTAAGATAAACAAAACTCTATGAGCTGGTAATCCAGGATAGAATGAATATGCAAAATAGGAAAGAACCATAGGGATGTCTGTATCATAGAAAGCTGTTCTGAGAAGATATTCAAACATTGGAGTTTCTTTCAGTGTTATGTATTGATCAGTCAGCAGATTAGCATCTACCTGGTATGTGAAGAACAGATCAGGTGAAAATGGTTCGAGCTGCTTTGTCCTCAGGTTCAGTAGCCCATTTTTAAAGGGTATGTGGCTTGGGGGGTTCATCTGTTCAGTGGTGAATGTAGTCCTCCGGATCGTTGAAAGCACCTCCTCAATCTCTCCCGATGTGGGTCCACGGTGCAGGCAGTTGGAAAGTTTCTCAAAAAGTGGTCGATTACCTGAATTTCTAGCATTATCCTGCATGTCTGTCCATTGCCTTATAAATTCCGGATGTGCTGCTTCCTTGATTTGTTCTTCTGCTCTCACGAATACCTGCCCATTGAATCCATAGATTGTTTCTTTGTCTGTACCTATCTCTGGTATCGTTCTGAATCGTTGCCTGTCCTTCAGAGCGTCTACAATATGTATAGGTCCAGGAAAATACTGATCATTCTCTGTTGCCTGTGATGGTACGGCCTCTTTTATTGCACTCTTTAAATCCTCTGCGTCTTTCTTTGCCTTATTCTTCTTCATTTTCCAGTTCCCCCATTAGTTTTTCAATTGAGCTAAAACCTTTCAGTTTCCCCTTTCTTTCAAAAGCATACTTTACGCCGTTGATATGATCGCTCCCTTTTCCTGTTATCTCTGTGAGCTTCGAAACAATATATAGGGCGTCGGATTCACTGCCCCCTGATCTCGCAATGAACCCGGCAATCGAAAGCATAAAATCATTTCTCCTGCCATCGGCCTTTGACCAATAAGAAGCCAGGATATTGACGATCTTTTCACAATCTATTTTGGCAGTTCCAGGCTTAGTAGTTATCGCCCTGGTACCAGTTTCAGGTTTCTTTGTATCGATGATCCACTTCAATAGTGCCTTTGGTATTTCTATTATTTCCGTTAAGTTCCTGAAGCTGTATTTTCCATACTTTCCGGTAGAATTAGGAAGTATGATGTACCCGCCAAATCCCTTGATGTCAAGTCCTGGCAATATTCCTGTGTGGTTGAATGAAATAACTCCTTCAGGCATGCAGTATATGAACTGTCTCCCCCCTGATTGTGTGTCCTGGGAAAGAGTGTTAAGATTGTCGTAGGATAACCCCAATTTTGAAATAATTCCCTGAAAAGACTTCAATCCTATCTGAAGAAGATGTCCATCAACAACTACCGGCCTCTTGTTAGCGTCCTTCTTTACATCGCAGTCAATTACTATGATGAATTCAGGCAATGCCCATCCTATGGCTGCACCAGGGTACTTATTCCAGATCTTAACCACTTTCTTCGGATCAGCCGTAGCGTCCTTGAATCCTTTTGTCAATCCAAGGGAAGGATCCACAATGGGAGACTTGTCTACATTGCAAGGAAACACACGAAATCCCATCCTTGCCCATTCAACGGCTATGGCCACCTGTGTAAGTGCAGTAATGTCGGAACATGTGTGTATTCTATTCCCCACAGATACCTTTTTAACGTTGGGTGTGTTAAGAAAATTGCAGCCATGCGAATTATTACTGCGAGGGGAGATCACACTCCCCCTGTACTTATTTAACATTTCATTTTTGCCTCTTTTGCCTTCTTGGGAAGGTCCTTGTGATCATCTAAATGATCTTTTTCATCATTCAGCAGGTCTTCTCCAGTGAGCTCTTTCCATAGCTCAAAGAGTTTTCTAGGGTCTCCAAAATTATAGTTATTGGTTGCCATTTTTCTGTCCCCCTTCGTCTTCGTGTCCAATGTATCTGAAAACCGCAAATCTGGAATATTCCCCCGGTGTGATCCCTGCCTTTTTAGCCTCATCTCGGATTTTATCCAATTCTTCCGGGCTTAGAACAATAGTCACTCTATGCGTTCTCATTTTCAGTCCACCCCGCACTCTTTAGCAATACTCATTTTAACGAAAGCGGCAACAGATAAGTGGTCGTCTTCAGCTCTTTCTTTTAGTCTTCTATGTGTTTCTTCATTCACCATAACTACAATAGTATGTGACATAACAATATTTGTATGTAGAATTACTATTTAAGGATTTCGCATAACATAACACGATTGTTTTATTAGGGTATTTTCGATGTATACCACATAGGGTTACTGTTATGAAACAAATTGGTGTTAGATTGACAAAAGAAGAGTACAGTACAGTAAAAAATGTTGGCAGACTACTGTCTTCTACTCAAATAATTCCATCAGAACTGAATGACTCAGAAATTTTTTCCATTTTAATAAATTATGCGTGGATGAAAGATAGGGAAAACAGCAAGGTTGTACTGAAAACTGGATATGGGGGTTCTAAGTCTATAAATGATATGTTTAGAATGCTATATGGAAAGCCAGGTGACCCCTTAAGAGCTATGCAAGCACCTTATAAAAAAACCAAAATTCTAAAAACGTTAGTCCTTCCAGACGAAACCTATGAAATGCTAGAGGAAGCAACAGAGTTTAATAAAAATAAAAGAATTAGTGAATCAGTGAGAGACTTGGTGCTATCTGAAGCTAACTCTCATAATGCCTATATAGATTTGGTGACGTGGATGCTGGCATATGACGTATTTAGTAGGTCTATGCTTGAAACGTCTGCTGGGAAGGTTAAGTTAATATCTCTCAAAGAAGACATGATCATGATAAGAGTACCAAAAAAGAAAGTAACTGTCTACGCCTACGACCGAAAGAATTTCAAGCATATTACTGAAATGCTGGATGAATTTAAGGACTTTGAGTATGCGGAGCAGGAAGGAATAAATATGACTGATTTGTCTAAAAAAATGACCTCGGAATTCAAAGTCATGGGGATATATACTGATATTGCCGCACGAGAGGGAGGTTTTGATTATCCAGAGGGATTCAACGCTCAAGCTGCTACTGCTAACTATATGTGGTGTTTATCTCTCCCTTATGTTGCATTACGAAAGTTGTTCACAATTTCTGTGGTCAGTGATGCGGTAAAAAAGGTAACAAATAATGGTGCACCGGTCGCTGAAGTTCAGGATTCTGGTATTCTAGACATAGTGGCAGAATCACTTATCACGAGAGATCTTCGATTAAAGGGTAAGCCTTTAGAACCGTGGGCATCCAGTTCTGATGACTTAGGGTTAGATGTGAATTATAACCTAAGTTATAAGGCCTTTATGAAATGGATTTATCAGTTCAAAGAGTACGTCGATAAGAACGCATACACCGGGAATGTTTGAATTATTTTAGGATTGCCAACCAAATATCAAGGGGTCTGATATTACATTCGTGAATGTTCAGAAAATCCCAAGAAAAAGGCATACTTTTGAAAATAATAATATTGAGCTATGATAAGAATGATTCTTTAACTACTAAATAAAGATAAACTTTAGCGCAATAATAATATATACAAGTTTACTAATGTGCTTATATGGAAAACGTATCACTACCAGACGATGTGATTGCTTCTTTTAAGAAATTTAAGTTGAATTATGAGGCAGCTAACGATATGTATGAAGAATTAAGACAGCATATTGGGAAATATGTGGCCATAGATGATGGAAAAGTCATGGGATTTACAGAGACATACCAGGAAGCAAAGAAAAAATATGGCAGTAGTGGTAGCGTCTTTATAGACCTTGTTACTGACAACAATATTTTTTGGATCCTTTAGTTTTAGAGGGTCTTATCATGACCATTATTAAATTAACATATGATAATAAGAAGAAGTTATTTTCCGTCCCGGTGATTCTGTTTAAAAAAGCTAAAAGTGGTATAGGTAGGGCAACTGAAAAGTTAGAAGCTTGTAATGCGGTTATGTATTTAGATACAGGATCTAACTTAACATCTATAACTGAGGACGAAGTGGAAAAACTACATCTTGATAGTGAGTCATTTAAAACTCAGAGAGTTGGAGGTATAGGGGGGATGGTAAATACCTCCACAACTGACGCTGTGAGTGTCGCGGTGCAAGGAGATTCCAACACTCTTTATATAAATCTTGACCAAATTGCGATTCACTCATCGGCTATAAAGAGAAAATTAAACAAAGGTAGAGGGTTCTATGCCGAGAGAGGAGAGGAAACCATAAAAATGATCTGCCTACTCGGGTTGGATGCTCTTGAGAAACTAGACGGTAAGTTAGAAATAGATATGAAAAATAAAACAGGAAGAATAATCATTTAACATATGCGAGCGAGAAGTCCCCTTTCGCAAGAGAGGGGATGAAAGCGAGCGAAAACTTTATGATTTCTCTCATCATATTCCTGTGTCCGCTGGCAGACAGAAGTGAAACAGGTTGGATAGCATATTGCTTCATGCGTGCCTGCATCCGTAAAGTCAGATGGCTTAGCATGAAGGACAGAGTACCTTTAGGCCGAGGGGAATTCAAGCCCATGGAGATTCCGCCAGCAACCTTTGAAGAGGGAAGCTCCCTGCGAAAGCTGGGAGAGGAGGTCACGTTATTTTGAACCTTTCTGTTCTTTCAAGGCCATCTGTATAATAGATGTGAGTATTCCTGTTCTTTCAGATTCTGGCATGTTCTCAATCAAAGCCCTTATCTTGTCGTCAATCAGCCCCTTAGTTGTAAGTTCCTTTTCAATGTGTTCTTCCTTTTCTTTTAGTTCTAGTGTTGCCTCAATTGTTAACGGTAGCCAGCACTTCCTACAATAAACTGCGATTGATGGATTCAGTGCTTCACATCTTGGACATGATTTCGGGGATGCATCCTTAGCAATATTATCTTCTTCTCTCTTGATTCCGTATGCTTTCAATATGGCGGTATCCTGGTCCTTGGCTGATAAATGAACATAAGTCCTGGTCTGCTTCGAACCATGGATCCATCCCATTTGAGATTCTAAGGGAGCTTCTGCGACCCTTGATGCGAGTATGGATGCTCTGGTGTGCCTGAACAGATGAGGATGTATCCTACGTGTTATTCCAGCCCTGTTCTTAGCCCGACTCAAAGCCCTTAACATTTCAGCATAATTCATCGGTTCTCCATATGCTTGAGCTGATACGCTAACAAAAACCACTGAATTGGGATCATTGGATTTAGGGTGCTGTTGTACCCATTCTCTGAGATAAGGCACGGAATCACCTACAATTCTTACCATTCTTTCCCCTGTCTTACCTGAAACATGCAGCACAGTTCCCCACTGGTCATTTTGCAAGTCTCTAATCCTGAGCGTCAGGATTTCACCAACCCTGCATCCTGAATCATACAACACTGAAAATAATGCCTTATCTCTTGTACTGATGCTGTTTTCTATGATCTTGTGAATCTCATCCACTGTTATCATATCATCCGATTTTTTCAGCCTGTTAACTGAATTCCCCCTAACACGTATCCACTGTACCCTTTTCTGGAATTCCTTATCGGATAATTTCCATTTGTAATATTTCCTGAGTGCCTGCTTATAGTCCTCAACGGTTCTCGGGCTTATTTTCTGATTTGCAGATAATTGCATTATTACAGACTTGAGATCTTCTATAGATGGGTTCAGGAAGACGTCAGGGATCATCCTGCTAATAACCCTTAATCGGATTAAATAGAAAATCACCCTGTGATCCGTTAACCCTTCCTGGATTTTCAAATCCATAGAGAAGGACTTAAGGGAATCTCTGACTGTCTTGCTCCCAATAAGTTTCTCATTCCTTTCTAATTCCCTTTCTACCGATGTATTATAGATCATTTCGCTTCTATTATTACATGGAGTAATAGCATATAAACATGGTGTTACGCATTTAACATATTGGTTAATGCCCGGTTTCCGCATATTCTGATGTCATATTCATTTAACAATTAATTTTCCGGGATTGCTGATAGACACGAATGACTCGAAAAAAACATAATCTAAGGCTTAATGTGAAAAATTTATAGATCGGA
>JAKAYJ010000011.1 GCA_021816385.1 Thermoplasmata archaeon | reverse complement strand
TTCACGGATATTTTCTGTGAGAGTTTCTTCTCCTTCAGCGTCTCAAGGATGCTGAAGTAAATATACAGTGATACGAAAGATATGAAGAAATATCCCCTGATACCGTCGGTTGTATGCAAATACGATTTGTCGTTCTCCAGCTCGTTCTACATGGAGTCAAATGTGACCTCCACCTCTTCCCGAGACTTGTAGAGTTCGTATATCTCTTTCGGATCGGATCGCATATTGCTCAGTATTGCGAATTTTCCGAGCCTGTTTCTCTCAACAATGAGATCTTTCTGCTCCTTCTCTCCGCTCTCGATCTTTCTTATCAGATTGGTCTCCTCCTCTGCTCGAAGAGACGTGTCCTCGTACATGTAAAGATACTTTCCACCCAGATCCTTTACACTGGAGTTTCTCCCATATTGTGTTCTCCGAGAGCTATGCATCGATCTGTGTGGATGCATAGAGCTTTTCCCAGGCACTCTTCATGAGTTTAATTGACCTTGGATCCTCTGCCCTGACCATGGACATGGCCAGTATCTCTGGCAAGTGATCTGGAAACCTGCGCTTCAGCTCCAGGATCAGATCTGAAGCAGCTGAGAGCAGGAGTTAAGAATTCCCAAACTCGTATACGGTCCGGCGATTTTGCACAAATCTTGACCGGCGTTTACAACCAGGCCATGCTCAGTGATCCTTCCTATGTATTCCGATACCTTGATCCTCTTCTTTCTCTCCCTGTCCCATCTCGTGGTGTCTCTATAGATAATAGGAATTCCCCCATGGACTTCACTTCCACCGGAATGCCTCTCTCCTCTCCGATCTTCTTTGCAGCCTTCAGTATCTCTGGATTCGTATATACAGTAATCGAGTATACACATTAATAAACTATTCTATCGTCAGATCCGGTAAAATACAGTTACCAATGAAACGACGAATCTTATACCCTAAGAAACTGAAAAGTTAGAATCATTATTTTGATCCGATCAACTTCAAGCAAGGGTTCATAAGGATTTCAAGGAAATATCAGAGGTTTTGCCCTTTAATTTATATAATTTCTCTGAAAAGTGATTGATATCCATAGCAGATGATGGAATTTTTCTGGAGAATGTTTCATATCAGGTTGTTTTTCCATGTATCATTTCATGGTTTTATGGTCAGATCATATACAACCCATAAATACGCAATGAAATCATAATCCGGAGGTATCTGGAAGTCATACATGGTGAAGTTTCCGTGAGACACAGATATGCTGAACACCTTCTGGAAAGTTCCTGTTATTGCGTTGTATATGGAATCATTTGTGGTGAGATTTCCAGCTTCCACATAACCATGGTTTGTAAGTATGGGCTGATACTTTGAAGTCTGCAGTATTCCGTTGATGGTATACTGTGTTGTATGATGGGGGGTCATATACGTTGTCATGACTTCAGCAGGCTGGTACTGATGTGTTGTTATGTTGTATGACATAACATAGTCTCCCGGAACAATATACCTTGCCTGCATGTATGTGAAGTTTGCCATTAGTATTTCAGTGGTGGAATTCACACATCCACCTCCGCCTTTTCCGCCACCACCGAAGTTGTCTATCACTTCCTCCAGCGTGAGAGTTGTGGAGATCGAGGCAGATCCGCCATCAACGTTGACTGTACCAGAATCAGGTGATCCTGACCAGACATAAGTTATTGTACCGTCAGAAACACGCTCAGTTGCACTGGATACTCTCCAACTGAAATAACCATTAGGTTCTTTGAAAGATATGGTATTTGATTCAGACTGTTCTGTAGTTCCGTTCAAGGTGATTGCCCATGGATCACCCTTGTTGCTACCTCCGCTGCTGAATGTCACTGTATAATGAATGGTGGGTGTGAATGATATTAACTGTGTGTATGAGTATGAATTTTGCCTCAAATCTAATGTTCCAGATGATGGTGATGAAGAATACCCTGCCACGGGATTTATTGTATATTTGTCTAAATTGTAAGGCACGTGGAATGTAATCTCATCTGAACTGCTTTGTATGGTCTGACTGACACCCGACCAGTTCAAAGTGACAGACCATGTATTTCCATGGAGACCGGATTCTATGAAATTCACCGTATATGGTAGTATGAAATTTACACTAGTGTTTCCGCCCTCATTGTTCGTGCTTGACGCACTCAGGTAACGGGCACAATCTGTATCAGAACACAGTGAAACAGTGTAATCGCAGTCAGGTTTCGCGAAGAAGCGGTAATGACCTGTAGAGTTAGTTATCACAACATATGCCGTATCATTAGTATTGTCACAAATCCTCACCTTTTGACCGCTCAATGCTTGGCCGCTACTATTACTTACAGTCCCCGAGATAGTGTAAGCAGGAGATATGGGGATAGATAGATTGGATTTTGAACCATTTATTGGAGTTGAAGGATTTGTACATTGTGCCGAGCATCCAGTTACCCACATTTGGTTAAGACCTGAAATATTCAGGGTACCGGAATCCGAGAAGTCGCATTTATTTATTCGCAATTGCGCAAAAGTTGTGAATGAAATGGTGTTATTCAATGCTCGATAGGTTTCATCATGTACGCAGCACTTTCCTGTGTTTTCGGAGACAGGCATAAGTACGTATGCTGCTTCGCCACTTGAGGTGACTCGCCCAATGTCCGTGAATCCATATGTTGAATAGGGTACCGTACTATCCGATGTGTCGATGTTCGAAAGGGAGTAAAGTGTGGTTATGGCACCTACAAGATAGGCTGGTATTGCAAGGTAAAGCTGGCCTGTCGCCAAACTGAGAAGAGACAAGGCATAAGCAGCATCAGAAACATATGAGAGATATTCACCGTATTCATTATAAATGGAGCTGTTGCTGGATGCAATTTTTGTTGTCAAATTAGTTATGTTGTAACCTGCATCAAGTTTTGGTACGGTAAGTAAGCAGAATCCATTATCATTTGGATTACTTTGAATGCTTTTTGACACATTATAAATAACACCAACACGCCACACAGATGCTTTACCGAGGTATACACCACTTGACCCTTGCTCACAGTCAGTAATGGATGTTGCCAGTGTTGTTACTGGAATGCGCAGACACATTGAATTTTGTTGTGGATTATAAGACTCTTCAAGCGATATGGAACAATTTTTTTCAAAAGAGATATTTGACCCGGATGCGATTGTATTAGCGTCATCAGTTAAATATTTGTTGCAAGTGCAGCTTTTACCTGGAGATTTTATGGTTAAGCAAGTTTGCGATGCACTTTTGCCAGTTATGTTTGGAAGATAATAGAAGCAATAGGCGTTATCACGGATAGCCGTAGTCAAATAAAAGACATCATTTCCTCTGTAGCCATAGAGACCTGTTATTGGCTGCTGGGAAGCATTGGAAGCTGAGACATCTGCATAAGATGTGTTGCCTGCCAGAACTGAAAACACTGAGAATGCCATGAGCAAGAACACTAAAATGGTAAAGAAGTGTTTAGCTATTGTCCATCACCTCCAATACAAGTGAAATCTCTACAGGTTTGGACAGTCCCTGGAGGATGAACTGGAAACCAAGATAGTCGTAAAAACCCTGATATAATCTACAGTTATTCTCCTCTACACTGAAATATAGGTAAAAGTTGTAATAATGGCTGATGTTTGTTGTATTCTGATTAATGAGGCTCTCTGTGATATTTGAAGGAAAAATATGGCACTCTGAACTGTTTAAGACTCCCCTGCATGGATCCTGGCATGCCGATAACGGGGCCGTGTTTTTTCTGTGGAAAAAAGCAGGACGTACACAACTGCTAAAGGATAAATCGTGAGAAATGGAATAATTCTGCCTTATCTCCAATATCCTGGGTTTAAGTTCGGATGAGATGTGTCCACTCACATTGAAATATAGGAGAGTCTGCAGCTGTCCAGGGGGTGGCCCTCCCATCGGATTAAGAGCTGAAACTCCCTCAACAGTCGCGTTGAGGAAAGATTCCGGTAGGCCTGGGCCGTTTATTATGACAGACAGATTCTGCTGCGTCAGGTTCACAACGTCTGGATACAGAGAATGCATGTAATTACCTTTCCATACATATACTTCAGTGGAGTTGACTGCCGTTATAGGAATGGGATGAGACGAGCTGCTCAACAGATATGTATCAATTCCGAAATAAGCAAAAGGAGAAACCACTATAACCGCCACAACCAAGGCAATCATGGTGATTCTATTGTTCCTCTTCATTACCAAAGAGAAACAATCATTCTTCGTATAAAATAATTACTCTTGTCATGTATAATACCATAGAGGTCGTGAAATCAGAGATGGAATTAGTGTTGCATAATAGATATCAGAGAGATATTCTGTAACTTTTCAGAAGGTTATGTTCTCTCATGAAATTCATGGTGGAGCTAAAAGAATTTCAGAGCACTAACATATGGGAAAAACGGAAAACAGAATTTTCGGACTTATAACAGCAGAGAAATTTTCTGGCATCGGATTCAATTCCAATGAAAAAATTAGCCTGAAGATAAATTGCACAGGTATTGATCAGGCTGTCAGTGGTTCCATAGAAACGCAACAGGGTTGGGCTGGAAAGGAGCAAAGCATGATCATTCGGTATGGTGAATTATTTCTGAATTTGCTGATGTGCCTTTTATTCCGATGGTGTGATTTTTTTCATCCTAGAACGTAAATATTAAGAAGCGATAAACAGTGGGAAGATATGGTAAATGTTGTGAACTTTGACAGGTTTTTCTTTGCTTTCTCCATAGGTTCACACGTTCTCCTCGTTACCCTTACCATAGCTCTTGCCTTTTTTATATCAGTCGTGGAATTTCTTGGCATAAGAAAAAGGGATCAGGATTATGAAATTCTGGCGCGGAGAATGTCAAAGGCGTTGATCATCATCTTTGCAATAGGAACAGCCAGCGGCACAATGATAGCAATAGAACTGTTTGCCCTGTTTCCAAAATTTATGGATGTTGTCGGTCAGGTTGCAATCCTTCCTTTTTATGCCGAAGTTTTTGCCTTCTTCCTAGAATCCATAGCTCTTGTCATGTATTTCTATTTCTGGGACAGGTTTAAAAATCGCTACACCCACTGGGTCCTTTCCCTATTTGTTACAATAGGCACCACGCTTTCTGCAATCTTCATAACAATGATCAATGCATGGATGAACACGCCGGATGGCTTTAATCTGGCAGCATTCAAAACATCCGGTGTCCTGAGCAACATAAATCCGTTCGCAGTTTTTAACACCATCTCCACATGGAGCGAGGAATTCCATGTTGTTACAACAACGTTTGCAGCCGGATCATTTGCGATTCTTGCCTATTTCCTTTTGAAGATATTAAAGTCAGACGGAAGGTTCATTCCCATGCTTAAAAAGGGTGCGGTTGTTGCAGCTTCCACAGCCGCGGCATCAATAATACTTGCAGGTCTCAGCGGAACACTGACAGCATCCATGCTCATTACGGTTCAGCCTTTGAAATATGCTGCCATTGAACTTAACCTCTTCAAGACCTCCACAAGTGCACCGGAGATGATTGGCGGTATACTGATAAACGGTATTCCTAAATTTTACATAACAATACCCCACCTCCAGAATCTTCTCGCGTTCCCTCTGACACTGGGAAAGGGGACAGTTCCCGGACTTTATGAATTTAATCCGTCAACCTGGCCGCCTTTATTCATTCATCTCACGTTTGATGTCATGGTACTTGGAGGCACTCTCATCGGTCTGTTCATGTTCTTTCTCATCCTTTTCCTGATACTCAGAAAGAATCCTCTGGAAAGGAAATTCTTCATTTACGGGGGCGTCATTGCAGGTATACTTGCAGAGCTGGTATATGATTCGGGCTGGGTCACTGATGAGGTTGGAAGGCAGCCATGGATCATATACAACGAGATGACAGTTACACAGGCAGCCAATACATCACCTTCCATTATCCCTCTAGGGATCGGTATAATGATATTCTACATAGTGGTTATACCCTTTTCCATATACTATATTGCCCGCGTAATGCGTTTTGATGAAGTTCCGCAGAGCCCAAAAGGAGTTGACAAAAGTGTCGTTCACTGAGGCAGAGTATTTCCTCAACACGGTTATTTTTGCTGTTTTCTTCTCACTGATCAGCACAGAGTTCATGGCTGGATCATCCCTGATCCTCAGGTATCATGAGACTGTGGACGAAATTAAAAAATTCATTGTTCCAATCTGGGAGGTAACAGGTACCTTCTTTGTATTCTATGTTGTTAACGTTGAGGGGCTGGCGCCTGCCATCATACCTGATGTGGCATCCATTTACATAATTGCCATACTTGCTGTTATTATAGTCTACAGCTTTAGGAACGCATCCATAATATTTGCGGAGTTCGTATGGAAGGGAAAAAGATTCAATGAAAGAACACTATACACAACATATGCAGGGATCACTCTATTTCTGGGGCTCATTCTTCTCATAGTTTATGGTTCCATAGTTGATGGCAGAGGCGTGGACCTTGCAAACAGCACGTTCAGTTTTTACAGATTCCTCGCATATCTTCCTGACATTGGATTCATGGCAGGAACGGCCATAATTTACTTCGGGCACTCCTTTATCTTCTACCGTGGAACAGGGAAAAATGAAACAATTATTGATGTGGGGAAAAAGCAGTTACAGAGTTCAACGGGCATTATTCCGGTGTTGCTTACCATTGCAGGCATTGCAATAAATGTTGCCTCGTTTGCATTTGTATTTTCAAGCAGGCTTTCCTCCATAATACTGCTTCCCGTAGGAATAACAGTTGCGATTCCTGTGCTTGGTATGTTCAGGAAAACTGGAAACATAGTGAGGAACAAGGTGGTTTACCTTGCACTCATGAGCATAGCAGTGGCTGGTATTGAAAGAGCGATCCTTCCATATCTCTTTGATTTCAAACTGAATGTTACTACTTACTTTGCCAATCAGGCAATGCAAAATGCAATGTTCATTTTCACCATAATTGGAGGTATTACAGTTCTTGCGTTCCTTTCCTATTACTTTAAAATTTATTTCAGTGGGAGCAGAGGTCCAGCGGAGGTGTCTTGAATACGGGTGAAAGGGAGAGAGAAAATACGGAAAGCCTGGTCAACGTGGGGCTTTACTATGACGTGAAGGAAGGGATGGAGAAGGACTTTGAAAAGATGTTCAGTGGAGTCATAGATTACCTGAAGGCCAACGCAGAGGGCTTCATAGAGGCAAAACTCTACAAGGATACCAGCAGCAGTGAATATCTTATCCTGAGCCTGTGGAAAACCAGGGAATCTTTCAGGGATTTTATGGAATCAAGGGCTTTTCACGAGACAACAACGTCAGGAAAAAACCTTCTCAAAGGCCAGCCATTCCACAGAATTTTTATTCCCGGTGAATAGTACCCACAGGTAATGCACCAGGAAAATATGTCTGCAAACTTTAATAATTTGACCAGAAACGACGTAAAAAGAAGAAGGCATCTTGGGGAGCATCTCACATCAGAGGGTATATTCATACAGTATATTCTTCCGGAGATCATTGCTTACAGAGACGAATATTTATGGGCCGACCTGTTCTGCGGAGAAGGCAGCCTGATTCTTCCCATTCTCGGCACAATTCCAGAGAGAGAAAGGGAATCATTTTTCAGAAACCACATTTTTATGTGTGATATTCAGGAAGAAATGGTTAAGAGGGCTGTGAAACGTGCAGTATCATATGGAATACCAGAGGAGCTTGCCTGCGAGAGAATAAGGATAAACGATTCCCTGAGGCACTTTCCGGCGGAACTTACCAGTGTCAGGACCAAGGTATACCATGTTACGAATCCTCCATATCTTTATCTTGGATACATCAGGAAGAACAGTGAATTATCCCATTACAGTGATCTTTTTCAGGGGACAGGAAACGGATTGCAGGACCTTTACCAGATAGCCATGAGCAATGACGTAAGGAATGATATCCGAAGAATGGTCTATCTGGTTCCAACCAACTTCCTCTTCGGAAAAAGCGTGTCAGAAAGGATAAGATCTTATGTTTTAGGTAACTACAGCATTGAACAGGCAACCATAATAGAGAGGAAAGTTTTTGCAAACACTGGTACAAATATACTTATATTATTCCTTAGAAAAGCAGAGACGCCCGTGGAAAAAATCGAATTCAGGGCTCTGAAAATATCCGAAAAGTCAAGGGTAGGTCGTTATATTCTAAGGAAGGAGTACAGATTCAGTGCCGGAGACGCATTCGATAGGTACGTTGAAAAAAACAGGCAGCGTAATTCACCGGAAGTGTATTTTTATCTGACCCGCAATGAGATCCTTTCAAATCCGGGACCAAATCCTGTGAGGATCATCGATTCAAAATCATACAATTCAGAAGGATACAGCCTGTTTCATTTAAGCGTCAGTAAGAAAATGTATGAAAGACTTAAGGAGAACCCTCTTTTCGTCAGAACCCTGGATACAGGCACCTCCAGGGGGAGGGCAGGTTTATATGAGATAGAAAAGGTGTTCGGCGCAGATGGTATTATGGTAGAAGGAAGTACCTACAGAACAAACCCAATCCATATTTTTTTCAATAACATTTCCTCAAGACCTCTGGCGTTAAAGATAATGAACGAATTCAACAGGAGGCTTGAGGAGCTGAGGGAAGAAACTGACAGCGAATTCATGACAACATACAAGTATTCCACCTCATCATACACAAGGAAATACCTGGGTCTGAACCAGGTAAAGTCTCTGATGAAAACAATTGATATTGGAGGCCTTTGAGCTTTCAGAAATTCCATAAATATAAAAAATTACAGTGGCTCGAGAATCCTCTCCTTTCCGCTTATCTTTTTCCTTCCAGAAAAACCCTCATCGAAATAATGCCAGTAGAGGATATCCTCCTCCCCACCTTTCCAGCAGAGGAACGCGGGCATGTCGTTTATTATGGCCGGAAAATCCACCAACGGAGGATCAATGCTCCTGAGTATAATCCCTCTCCTTTCTATGGAATTCACCAGACTGTTCAAATGATCATTATTGTCACTGACAGCATCCAGGAATTCCAGTTCCTGCATCTCTCTCTCAAGGTTCTGGATTTCATTGATGGTATCCTTAAGCCAGCCAAGGCATTCCCTTGCTGACTTTAAATTAAAATATATTGTGAGCAAAGCATATGGTTATTCCCTGATGGTACAAAAATGCAAGTGTTCGGGAAAATTAAGAATGATATAAATTAAGAATGATATGCACAATTATTCCCAGCTTCCAGTACAATACAGGCTTTCCCTTTCCCGGGCTCTGAGGCATCCATTCATGTTTCAATATAATCATTTGATTGTATATCAACCATTATTTCGGGGAAATGAAATATCCGGGCCATTCTACTTGTATAATCACCAGGGAAATTATGGCCCGGCTGAGAACCATAATTCGCTTCTCTGTGAAGAATGTCTTCAGATTTTAGTACTGATCATCAAGATATGTCCATGTTCATCAGGGTTCAAAGAAAGAGTCCTTTGCCGCTCTTATGATATCCAATGTTCAACTCGCTATTCATGGTTTCGGTCAGATCATCTCTATTCTCCCAAGGTAATTTGAGTTTTGTAATCTAGGAAAGGATAACTATAAGATGATTACGCCTATAATTTATTATAATGAATTATGTTAAAACTATTTATATTTATTAGTATTATACTAACAGTGAGATCATGGAAGATCGGTACCTGACAAAAAGGGAGAGGGACTGTATAGTTCTTATGGGCAAGAATAAAGAAGATCCGTTTCCATTAAGAGTATCTTTCATAGCAAGAGGTCTCAACCTGAAACCACCAACCGTGGAAGAAATCCTCCGGAGACTGGTTAATAAGGATGTTATAATAAAAGAAAGCGGAATGGTTATGTTCACTCCTGAGGGCATTAAATGCTACGAAGAAATAATGAAGAAACACAGGGTCATGGAGACGTTTCTCACCCAGTGTGGTGTGGATCCCGATGAGGCATGCGAAGAGTCCAGCAGATTCGACTACCTTCTATTAAAAGATAGTGTCGATAAGATAAACGAAAAGATTGGCAGACCTCTCAAGTGCCCTCATGGCTTCATGATAACCGGGTAAGGAGTCAGTTTCCATGGTGTCTATCAATCTCTGGAATCCTCAGAACGTCTCACTGTTAAGTGCACTCATAATCTCGTATCTCCTTGGAATAGTCCATGGCATAACCCCTGATGAGCATACCTGGCCCATCACGTTTTCTTATTCGGTTGGTTCCTTCAGCACTAAGGGCGGAGCAAAAACGGGTCTGGTTTTCAGCTCTGGGTTCACTGCACAGAGGGCCATCCTGTCTGAAATTAGTTACCTTGCCCTTGCCGGTGTTTTCATGACGGCTGCTGCGTTCGGCATAACTTACATATTTGTTGGCCTTGCCATGACCCTGGCAGGCATATATATTGCCAAAAAAGGGAAGTACCTGCACTGGCATTATATCGAGAAAAAATTGGGTACCTTCCTTGGAATCCACAGGAAAGACAGCGAGGTACAAGAAGAGGAAATGCAGCACCTGATAAACCCTGCTGAGGTATCAGATGACTCCGTAGACACCAGGCCTGTTCCGGTAAAGCTTGCACTGATACACGGATTTGTTGCTGGATTTGGTTTTGGCGCCTTTGCACTTATAATCTACACTGTTCTTGCGCCTTCAATGCCTTCCATATATCTGGGATTTCTGCCAGGATTACTGTTCGGCCTTGGCACAATGACTATGCAGATCCTGTTCGGTAGTATGTTCGGCGCATGGCTGACAAGGATAAAGAAACTTTCAAAGCAGGGTATAGCATTCGTTGGAAAGACAATTTCAACTTACGTCCTCCAGTACGGCGGTTTGGCGTTCATTGTTGCAGGTGCTGCGATTCTGGCCTTCCCTGAAATACTGAACTTCGGGGTCATAACACCGGTCAAGGTTCACAACCTTCACGATTTAGGTGTTGGGTTTTTCCTGGTCATAATTGTTGTTGTGGTAATAGGCATCCTAGGATACAGAATTGCTATACGAAAAGCAATGAGCAATCCAGCCCTTCTTCAATGACTGATTTCAGTTCAACCTTTGCCTTTAGTATTAACATTGATCTTAACTGTAAGCCCGATGAATATTCGATTTGCATTATCCAGTGAACAATAGCCAATAAGGAAAAGGAAAAACACATGGGTAAGTTTACTTTTAGAAGGGGTTTTAAAGAGATCAATGCAGTGGAATAACAGTTACAGCTTATGGTGCCAAGTATGGACAATAATGGAAAGTAAAATGCCTCATGTAATCCACCATCTCAATAATACCATGATGATTTTCAGGTGATGTGAATTGAAAAGTAATAAGGTGTTTTAATTTTCACAGGAAACTTAACAACCAGCAGTATAAAGGATAAGTTGTTATAATACAGAATGGTGCAGGCATCAGCATGGTGAAGAGAGTATCTTATCTTGGCCCTGAGGGAACATGGAGTGAATTATGTTCTAAATTGTGGTTTCCAGAATATGAACCTGTTCCCTGCACATCATTCGAAGAAGCAGTGGACAGGACAGAAACTGGCCAAAGTGATATCTGCGTAATTCCAATGGAAAATTCGACCGAAGGCCCTGTAACCCAGGTTATGGACATAATCACTGGCTCTCCTCTTCTGATAACAGGAGAAAAGATAATGAATATAAGGCACAGCCTTCTTTCAAACTCCTCTGAAATAAAAAGGATATATTCGCATCCGCAGGCCATAGCACAGTGCAGAAAAACCATCCATAAACTCTATCCTCTTGCGATGATCGAACCGGTGTCATCCACAGCAAAGATGTGGAAAGAGGCCTCAAGCGATCAAGGTACTGCAATAATAGGATCGCCGTTGATTGCCTCTATGTACAAAATCAAGATCATCAACAATGACGTGAGCGACTATCCATTAAATCTTACGAGATTCGTCTCTCTGTGCCGATCTACAAAGGAAAGCAGAGGGAATACAAAAGCAAGCCTCTACTTTTCGCTTTCGAATGACGGTCCCGGAACTCTCGTTTCTGCCATTAGACCACTATCGGAAAGGGGCATCAAATTAAGTATGATAACATCGATACCCAATAAGAATTATCCGGGAACATATAACTTCTTTATTGATTGCACCGACTTCCAGAATATTGAAAAACTTTATGAGGCTATGGATGAAATGAAGCATATCTGCTCTGTTTTAAAGATTAAGGGGATTTATGAAAGATCAGAATGGAACAGGCCAGATTTCTAGGTCTTGTATTCCATGAGTAAAAAGTTAGAGCTTGAAAGTCCATCCATCTGTTTTGGTGCTTCGTAAATTTTCATGAGATGCGTCTTTCATATAATATCTGCTTTACACGTCATTTCAGTCCTATCGGGTATTTCTATCTTCAATTATATAAATTTCGAATATATATTTCAGAGGTTTCCCTCTTCAGTAACTTTTAATGATCTGGTAATCAATCTATGTTTAACACCTCCTGCTGTTTCAATTTAAGGGCTTTCACTCATTTCATCACATGGTGGCTAAAAAGTTCCCACAGCTGGATGGAGCTTCGGTGACAAACATTTATCTATTGTTTCACCGATTATTCTCAATGGATTACATAAAAACGCTATCCATTCTGGAAAAGACTGTCAGTGCCCCAATTTATCATGTCATTGGAAGCATTGGAGGCCTTCCACTTTATCTGTCGACGGAGCAGGGGGAAATCGCACTTTACGCACTTGGAAAGGAATCTTTAAGATTGACCAAAGGCCCTCTGGCAAATGTAGCGAAGCCAAAAGCCGGCACGGATTTTGTTCCTTTCACAAGAGACCTATCCCATGGTAAGGAACTGCATTCAATCAATATTGCCAGCCTTAAAGAACAAGAGCGCGAGATTTACAACGCCAGAGCCAGGATCATATCCTTAGCTTACAACAAAGAGAAAATAGCTTTTGTATCGACGTCAGGTAATTCTGGAGGATTGTTTCTTGAAGAGGGTGGGGAAGTCAGAAAACTCACAGATATATCGCCATTTGCCTCTGTAAGCGACATTGGCAATCACTTTATCGTGGGAGAAGGCATGCTAAAAGGGAACCCAAGGGCGACAGAGATATTCATCGCACCATTGGATGGAGGGAAGATTGACATTCTCACTCCGAAAGATGGGAGCAGCAATAACGTGTTTGAGATCCGTAATGATACAATATTTTTCTCCAGCGACTTTGAAACCGGGGGAGAATCATCCCGGCTTTATTCCTACAATCTTAAGGACAGGAAATATGAAAGTGTAAGGTTTTCCGGCCAGGACATTATTGATTATAATCCTGTGGAGATTTATTCCTTCGAAAGTGAAAATAAACTTGTTATTGCAGGCAAAGATGGAGAAACGAGGATATTCAAGGATGGTAAGTTTGTAAAGGCAATGCCAGGCTCCCAAACCGGGGCAACTGAAATAGGTGGAAGTATATTCTTTTCCCACTCGTCCCTCGTATCAACATCAAGGATAATGAATACTGATGAAAGAGGCAAAGTGAGCGTTATTGTTAGAAACACTCATTTGAACATGGGCAGGGCAGAATATATAAAGATCCACAGCGATATTTCTGTTCCAGCGTGGCTCATAAAGCCTAGGGGAAGAGGAAGAAGAATTGGAATAGTGATGGTTCATGGTGGCCCATGGTCATCGGTAATCAACGCCTGGGATGTTACCATCTCACCACTGGTTTTATCTGGATATACCGTAATCGCACCAAATTTCAGAGGTTCAACAGGATATGGCAGCAATTTCATGCAGATGGACATAAACGATGCCGGTGGTGGAGATCTCAGAGATGTTATCGCAGCCAGGAACTACCTCATGGATAACGGAATTGTGGACCATGTGGGAATAATGGGTGCCAGCTACGGGGGCTTCATGTCATTTCTTGCAACGGCAAAGCACCCGGAATTATGGGAATTTGGAATTCCAATAGCCGGAATAACAGACTGGGTTGAAATGAGCAGTATGTCAGATCCATTTTTCAAAACATTCATAGGTATGCTGTTTGGCGGTAACATTGATCTTATGAAAGACAGGTCGGCAGTGAACTTCCTGGAAAACGTTAAGGTCTCTCTGTGCATCATACATTCACAGAACGATTCCAGAACACCTCTCACCCCAGTTCTAAAGTATGCACAGAAGCTTCATGAAATGAACAAGAGATTTGAAATGCATGTAATACCGGACATGGGGCACACAATAACAAAGATGAAGGACATTGTGGATCTCTTCTTTCCAGCTCTTACATTCCTTGACAGAATTTATGGCCAGAGTTGATTCCATGGAATCCTGACATAACAATATGGCCGAATTGTTCCTTCACCGATCATGTTTTAATAAAAAATGCATAACAGGGCAGTATTTATGGGCATGTGCGTCTGTGCACGGCGTACCTCAGATCCCATATGAAAGATGCTGAA
>JAKAYJ010000010.1 GCA_021816385.1 Thermoplasmata archaeon | reverse complement strand
CGGGCCAGGGAATTCAATTTTTGTCCACTCAGATATATCTCCACAATGATATATTCAACTTTTATATTTCTAATATTGATCAGTTGAATATTTACTTTGATATCTTTTCCAGCATGATCAGGGAATCTGATACGATTTCTGCACTTTTCCTCACGTCTTCCAGATTTATGTACTCACTATTTGTGTGTGATAACATTGTATTTCCTGGCCCGTACGTTATAACCGGTATATTCCATGAGTTTCCAAGAATATTCATGTCACCACTGCCACTTTTGAATACGAGATTTGCCCTGTTACCAGTTTTTTTATCTATCGCGGAACGAAACGCAATGGCAAGAGGGCTTTTGGTGTTTGAAACATATGGTTTTACCTCATTTATTATTTTTATCGTTGCCGGAATGGGGAGATTTAATGTTCCGCATATTCCTGACACTTCCTTCAGGATATCATTACTTTCTCTATGAGGAGGGAACCTAAAATCGAGCGTGATTCTTGAATTCGAGGGGATAACATTATCCGATCTTCCTCCGTGTATTCCTGTCAGTGCGACGGACGTTTCGAAAAACTCTGTTCTTCCGGAATAATGTTCCTTAATTTTTGACCATGCCAGCATGGCAGCCTCAATGGAACTTCCTCCCATCCATGGGGCACTTGCATGAAAAGGTTCTGTGCGGAACGCTACCTCTATCAGCAATCTACCTCTATATCCAACCGTGATTCCACTAACATCGCTGGGCTCACCGAATATTGCATAATTACTCTGCATATTTGTCCTAACAATTTCAACTATTCCTTTTCCTGATCCCTCTTCACCTACCGCAGCTATCACCTTCAGTGTTCCCCTAAATCCAGACTCCTTTGCGATCATTGCACCATAGAGAAGTGAAACCAGTGATGACTTGGCATCCACAGCACCTCTTCCATAAAGTATGCCATTCTTGACCACAACCGGGAGTTTGCCAGGTACTGTATCGATGTGCCCACATAGCGTAACAGATATGCCATCTCCATCGAATGTCCCGAAACCGTTTCCGGCACTATCAGTTCCAATTTCTACCGCACCTGATTTCTCAAGGTATGAATTGAATAATGAAACTGCCAGTTTCTCCTTTCCAGTGGGAGAGTATGTTTTCACAAGCTGTATGAGTGTTTTATCAATATCATCAATCATCTTCCCACCTCAACGAGATAGTCCAGTATTTCGCCTGGTATATCGATCTGCGTAACCCTTGCAATAGTTTTGAACTCAGTTGTGCTATTAACTTCATGAACCAGGTAACCACGATCAGATTCCATTATGTCTATCCCGAGTATCCCACTTCCAACACTCTGGGCAGCCTTAATTGAAATGCTCTCAATTTCTGGAGTAATTTCACATTTTTCAGCCCTTCCTCCTATGGCTGCATTCGTCCTCCAGTCCCCTTCTGGTTGATATCTGTACATTCCACCTACTACCCTGTTACCTATGACGAAAGTTCTTATGTCCCTTGGAGGTCTTTTAACATATTCCTGCATATAGAAGATTGAATACAGTGGGTACATGTATTCCCTATCCTCAAGAATTGCCATTGCAGCTTCGGGGTCGTTCATCAGGGCAATCATCCTCCCCCAACTACCCGTTACAGGTTTGAGAACCGCTCTGCCTTTGAATTTTTCAGAAAACTGTTTCATTGCGGTTTCGTAACTGGTTGAGACTGATGTTGAGGGTGATGGTACGCCATTTGCTTCGAGAGCAAGGGATGTTAACATCTTGTTTCCTGCGTTGATTATTGTTCTGAGATCATTCACAACCATTTGCTTCTTATATTCCAGAAAGGCTGTTGAGTGGAGTCCGCGATAATATGAAGTACATCGTTGCAGAGTGACATTTCCATAACTATCAGGAACAGGCCTATCGAAGTCCATATCCATCTCCTTAACATTTATCATGCTCAGTTCTATTCCCTTCTGTTCTGCAGCCTTATGGATCGACTTTTCTTCCCACCTAACTGTATCATATATCATTGAAATCTTCATTTTTATCACGCTTTATTGATTCTTTATGTAATGATCCAGTGCCTTCTTCATTATTTCTATAGCACTATCGACCTCATCCCTCGATACGGTGTAAGGTGGGAGCATCCTTATGGTGTTGATTCCTGAGTAGAGAGTGATAAGGCCCCTGTCAATCATATCCATAAGTAACGGAACAAATCTAACCCTGAGTTCCATTGCAAGCATCATCCCGATTCCTCGGGATTGTGACACTAGACGGTGAGAATCGGTCTCTTCCCTGATTCTTTGAAGTATATATTTTCCCATTTCCCCAGCCTGTTTCATCATCCCATTTTTTAATTCTTTTATGACCACTTCACCAGCAGCACATGATAAGGGGTTTCCTCCTGTTGTTGAGCTTTGCTCTCCAATTCCCATTACTTCTACAAACTCTTTTTTTCCAACCGTGACTCCCATTGGTATACCTCCTCCAATGCCTTTACCTATGGTCATTATATCAGGTGTTACATCCCAGTTTTCATGGGCCCACATTTTTCCAGTTCTTCCAAGGCCTGATTGAATTTCATCCATGACGAGGAGTGTTCCATAGCTGGATGTTGATTCCCTGACTGATCTGAGGAATTGAGGATCTGGGAGGTTGATACCTCCTTCCCCCTGAATTGGTTCCATGAATACAGCTGCAATATCTTCCTTTTTCAGCAGTGCATTTACACCTTCATAGTCACCAAATTTTACGAATTCAACTCCAGGGATCAGCATTTCTTCAAAAGATTTCCTGTATTTTGTAGAATGGGTTATTGATAGGGCACCCATCGTTTTGCCATGGTAGGCTTTTTCCATGCTAATAATTTTCTTTCTCCCGGTGGATTTCACCGCAATCTTCAATGCAGCCTCAACGGCTTCTGCCCCGCTGTTTGAAAGATATGCCATGTTCAGTCCTGCGGGAGTGACACTCATCAGTTCCTTAAGAAATCTGGCCCTCGCTGGACTGTAAACCGATGAATGTGTAATGTAAACTTCATCCAGCTGTTTTAGTATTGCCTCTCTTATGGCAGCATTTGAATGCCCAAAAATTGCAACTCCATATCCACTCATGAAATCAAGGTATTCCTTTCCATTCAGATCCCATATTTTTGTACCCATTGCTCTGGCAGCAACAACCGGTATTTTCTGATAAGTTCCTGCAAGGTAACGATCTTCAATTTCTTCAGTATATCTATTTTTCATCATCTTGTAATCACCGTCCTTTTATCTGTATGTATTGCACTAGATACCGGAAACTGTCCATTTCCATTTGCAATAATCACCTCAGAAGTGCCAGCCACTATGGACTCAATCGCAGCCATGATCTTTTTATCCATTCCGTTCCCAACCATTTTCAGCATTTCCATAGCCTTTGTAATGTCCAGCTTATCGATCAATTTGCCATTGGACAATATGCCATCAACGTCAGTCAGAAGGATCATCCGGTTGGCTTTCAGCTCCCCTGAAATTGCAGATGCAGCTCTGTCTCCATCAACGTTGAGAGATTCATGTTCAAGTCCAGCAGCAATTGGAGCGATTACAGGAGTCACTTTTTCAGAAAGAAGATGCTTTACGAATCTCCCATCCACTGAGAGTATCTTACCTGTGTATCCACCATCAATATACATTCTTCTACCCTTCTCATTTATCGTTATCAGTCTTTTTTTTCTCTCGGCAATAATAGTAGGTCCATCTATGCCAGACATTCCGAACGAATTCATTCCAGCTTTCTGAAGTGCAATAACTATCGATGCGTTTATGTTTCCACGCATGGCCATCATATATGCCTGCATCGTTTGGGCATCAGTGTATCTGCTCCTTATTCCACCTGGTGAGGTGATAAATTTTGTTTCCATGTTTAATCTATTACAGAGATCAGTGACTGCGGGACCCCCACCATGAACTACTATATACTGGTCATCCTTCTGCCCTGCAATATCGTTGATCAAACTCTCAGAAATGCCATATTTCATAAGACTTCCACCCAGTTTCAGGACAGTTACCATAATTCACACCAACCGCATGGGAGACATCCTTAATCCTTCTCTTTCATTGAAACCTTCCATGATGTTCATTGATTGAATCGCATTTCCAGCTGCACCCTTAATAAGATTGTCTATTGATCCGATGGCAACAATTCTCTTTACATGCTGATCAATGACGAATCCGAGATCTATGAAATTTGAGCCCACCACGAGCTTTGGATCTGGATACTTGTAAATCCCAGTTGGATCCATAACGAATCTGACAAATGGTTCCTCTCCATACATGGATCGGTATGCTTTCCACAGGTCCTGATTTTTTAACTCTCCTTCAACAAATATATTGCTTGTTGTTAAAATTCCCCTAACCATGTTAACTGAGTGAGCTGACATGGTGGCTGTGATTCTGTTACCTGAAACAATGGAAAGTTCCTGTTCAATTTCTCCAATGTGTCTGTGGCCTGAGGGACTGTATATCCTGACAGAATTGTACCTTTCCGAGAAATGAGTCGCCATCGATGGTTTATTGCCAGAACCTGAGGAACCTATTTTAGCATCAACTATTATCACACCATTTATAAGACCGGCCTTTGCCAGTGGTGCAAGGCTGTAAATCGATGAACTCGCTATGCACCCGGGAACAGAAATAAAATGTGCTGATTTCAGTTCTTTCCTGTGAAGTTCTGGCATTCCATAGACAAATTTTGTTAGCAAGTCTGGAGCTGGATGTTCCCACCCGTACCAGATGGGGTAGTCTGCTGGATTCCTGAACCTGAAATCAGCGCTCATATCTACAATTTTTGTTCCCATCTCTGACATTGCTGGAACATGCTTGATGGACGAACCGTGAGGTACAGCCATGAAAATAATGTCAACTTTTGATGCAGCCTCTTCCGGAGTTTCGTTAGAAAATCTCAGATCAGTCAATCCCCTGAGGTTTGGATGCACCTTGAAAACAAACTCTCCAGAATGTTGCTGGGAAGTTGCTATCTTTACCTGGATATCATTATGCATCAGAAGCAATCGTAATAGCTCTCCACCAACATATCCAGATGCTCCTACAATGCCTGCTGTTTTCAATTACTATTTCCTCACTCAAAATAGCAGGCTTCATTCACTTTTCTAAGTACAAGAGATCCAAGAAAAACAGGATTGAAATGATTCATTCACCCCAATCCTCTTTAACATTTTCTGCAACTTTCAGGAAAAAGTTTCCATCGTCTAACTCCTGTATCTCATAGTCCAGTCCACAATCCCCGCAGCTGACAATCTCGCCCTTCAGTGCATCATCAGGTGCTATAACTTTTCCACCGCACATCTTACATTCCATATCCATTTTCATTACCTCATAGTCCAAACAAAATCCTGATGAATAGTTCTACTGAGATGCAGTTATTCATTGAGATTTGTTCTGTTGTATCGCGTCTATTTTATATAAATATTAAACCTTTATTGCCATAATTAGTCATAGTTAGATTAAATTCACCAAAATTGAGAAAAGTGTTGATAAAATTGTTAGAAATCTTGTCATCGGTGATATTATCTCCGCAATATGTCTCAATCAGTGTAAAATTCCAAGTCATTTCAATGTACACAAAGACAGCAAAACATGAACAACGTTGAATATGAATACTGCTTAACGGTCATCTTATCGGCTCTGTGTCCAAGCCCTGTTAACCAAAAAAAATTCCTCTAGATCGGAAGTGACCTCCTCCCCATTCCAACAAAGGAGACTTCTCGCTCGCATGTATTGAAGAATTCATCCGGAGATGACAGTAAAATTATTCTTTCACAATTACCCGTCTACAGATATGCGGAGGGCCGGATTCGAACCGGCGAACCCCTACGGAAGCAGATCTTGAGTCTGCCGCCTTTGACCTAGCTCGGCAACCTCCGCTCTTATTTCTCAGGCGGTTATATTTACTCACAATTTAAGACTTTTTGAAAGAATCTGTTGAAAGGAATTCACTAAACCATAACATTGATTGTTAATTCATGAAATAATTCATCAGTGGTTAATGCTTAAGATAAGGTTATGGAATATTTTTAAGCAATTCGAGCATCATATCAGTCATGAACATATTGGGAAAAGAGCTGATTCTGTATCCCCAGGAACCCTCGTATAAAATAAGGAGCCAAAAATTTTTGAATTATGATCTTGGTGACATTGACAGATTTTATTTACCAGAGTCAATAATCAGTATTGAACAGTATAAGAATATGACCCCAATCTCATTTGTAGAAGATGATAATAGAGGTGCCATAAGACCTGGACCTGTTTGCACCATCGACCAGACAGATTTCTTTCTTTCAATCAAGGGTGTTGGATCAACGGTTGATCCATATTCCCTAGAACCACTCAACATTTATAATGTGAGTGATCTTACGGATGATCCTGAGTTCAGGAAGAAGATAGAAGGCTCCGGGTATCGTGGAAACAGGTTCATTACCGGCGAAACATGGCTCAGAGGTTCCCCATACGGTGGTCAGGGTCTAGAACTTGCCAGAATTGCAATGAATACTTCTGAAATGGCTGATCCAACCTCAATAAACGGGTTCAGGATAGCTCCCTTGATCGGAATAGTATCAATGGAGAAAGAACTCCAGGAAAGAACAAGAGAACTTTACTGGTACAGAAAATATGATGGCGACATAGTTCAGGAACTAAGGTTGCTGCCTTCAAACATAAGACTGTATTTTCATTCTTCAAGTACTGTGGGAAATAATATCAACAAGGTCTTTGAAATTTTCAATATTAAGGATAACAGTACTTCCACGGAATTCATGGTGAATTTCATGAAATCTGGACTGGCAGCTCTTACAGCGTTTTCAAGAACACTTAAGAAAGAAGATGACAGGATCTATTCAGGACTTGATTTCTTTGACGTTTGGCTGGACAAAGATGCAGTTCTTTCAGGTGATGGCACAATCTTCTTTGTTGATCTTGAAGGCGTTGAGAGAAGGTATGTGCTGGAAGAAAAGATAAGGGAAACCATAACAGATCAATTTTATAGATCGCTCTATGAGCTAATGTATGCCTATGCCAGAATTGACGAGGAAAGGATCAGGAGATTCGGTACGCCCATAGAGAGAAGAACACAGTTGCAAACAATTCTTGAGAGGGCAACAGAAAATGACAAATACATAGAACTGGATGAAAACAATGGAAGAGTTGACCTTATAATTAGAAATGACCTAAAAAATGATAATTTAAATAGCAGTTTTACAATGCTAAATAAGGTGAAATAGATTAAATCTCTTGATATTTACAACTTTCTGAAAGAAACGTCCATGGGAAAGCTGGACACAACAATTGATACACAGAGCTTGAATTATCTGAAGGAACAGAATTACCTGAACATATACAGCAAGGATGATTATGATGAATTGAAAAGTGAGATCTCTCAAATGGAAGAGTTATCCAGACAGATTTCAACTGAAAAGGAAGAATTTCAGAAAGAAAGAACAGAACTGGAAGAAGAGGAGCAGAAGGAGCATTCAATAAGGTTCCATCTGGAGAAAAAAGCTAAGAAAGAGGAACTTGAGGGAGAGGTCCAGAAGCAGGAAAAAGAGGTTCAGGATGTATATAAGACAGAAAAGTCAGAGGAAGACAGACTTAATCAATTGATGTCTAAGAAATCACTCCTCAATAGTCTTGTTCCATACAATCAGATGTACATATTTCTGACAGACAAGGGTAAATTGTGTGTCCACGATCTTGCATTAAGATTGTATAGATTCTCTGACGAGGATTTTACGAATTATGAAAAGGACATATCAACAACAATGAACCAGCTTAATGATATAGTCAAGACAGCCAAGATTTATTATGAATATCTTGAAGGCACTATTCCCGACGTTGAGCAGAAATCAACGCTTCTGAGCACAGCAATTGGTCTCGCTAAATTCAGGGATGATATTGCAGTTATGGAGAATAAGTTTCACACTGTCTATGAAAATATGGGCTCTTTCACAAAAAACGTGGAGAACCGACTGATGGCTACTGAAATACTGACGGGATCAGGAAAGGACATCGCATCCGACATGGATGAGTTCACGGAAGTGTTCAAAAAAGTAAGACATGAGAGCCATATTCCGAGAGAATCAGCAACAGCAGTCGCAGCAATAATCTATTTATCCAGGCGATATGATGGAACATATCCATTTGATAATCTGGATGAGTTCAGAAAAATAACGCCTTCATATGAGTCTGCTGCAATCATGGCTTCAATCAACAAGGATGTAAACGATACCAGAGATAAATTTGTGAAAATGAAGGCAATTTTTTCACAGTGGGGCTATGATGAATCGGAAGATATGGAATTGTCCTCTGCGTATGTTGCCATATCAGAATTACAGCCCGATGAAATAAAGGATAAACTCTCGGTGATAATTGATGCAATTAAAAACTATCTGGAGTATCCGCTGGTAGCCTCTACGGTTGTGGCCACAGTACCTGTCATGGAATCAAACGAGACGCTAGATCTTCTTTCAAAGGCATATAACATTCTTGAAAATAATGTTGCAGGATTTGAAAGATCAGAAATAATGGCAGCTGCAGTGAGCCTGGTGCATGGAATAAGGAATGAGCTGATTACTAACGTAGACTCAAAGGCAACCGTTACAAATACGCCCTATCATTTCTACTATATGCCTTCCCCATTCCTGTTCCCATTCTTTTTGCCAATGCTGATGGTACAGGGTTGCTACTATTCCACATTCAGTGGTATAGGTGGAGTTCATCCAGCACATATACACTCAGTTGGTGGATTTTCAGGATGATTCGAACACACATTATTTCAGCGTTTATCCTTATTGCATTCATAAGTTTGGTTCTTCCAGTTGCACATGTGCAGACTGAACCGCAAAAGGGGGCATTTTTCAATTATGATGAATATATCCAGGTAAATGATGGCAAGGGAAATTACAGTGGCTATTACTGTAATGCATGGGTAAATGGGACAGAATCGGTTACTCAGTTGCTACAGGAGCAGAGAGTATCAATGGATTATAATTATTCTTGTGCAGTGAGATCGAGTGATTACAATTATTTTAATAACCAGATGGCCAGGGGAAATTTCACATTTTCTAGCAAAAACTGCAGTTATACATATGGGACGGATAACGAAACAGGTTACGTAAATCCACATGTTTGGTTTTATACAAATGTGTCCATTCCTGTCAATGGAGAAAAAGAAGTCCTGAACACTGAAATGAAAGTTGTCTCCACTGATTACACTTATTCACCTGGTGGAACTAATGGCGATATTACGACTATATATCTACAGGGAAACGGGACGTATGTAAGGAACGATTCCTTTGGTATCTTCAATGCAACCTATACCTGGAACGCCTATTATGATAAATCTTCCGGATTCATAGTCGCTTATAATTACAAGGAGGTAGATTCAAACGGACATGGAGATGGATTCACCTGTACGAATACCCTGTATGTAAAGGATTCAAGCTATGGTGTCAGCATCTCTCCAATAACAGTGAATAACCAGAAATCGGCACCCTTTCCATATTTGGAACTTGCTTTAGTTCTGGTATTCATTCTTGCAGTAATAGTAATAATAGCATTGGCTGTCAATAAGGGAAATAAAAATAAGATAAAGAAACATTCCACCAGTGGAGGTAATTTAAGAATGACTGAAAACAACGAAGATAAAAACAAAACTGATATACACTTAAACCCTGAATCCAAGGAAACAGAACAGGTTGTGATAAAGGAAGTCGTTAAGGTCAAATGTCAGTACTGTGGTGCACTCATTGACTCTACGGCAGAGAAGTGTCCTTACTGTGGGGCGCCAAGGAATTAAAGGTTTACTCTGTATATTATGATCGCCGGTAGTTATACAGAATGCCTTCTATTTTAAAGCCCTGGTCAGTTGCTATTTTCTGTGAATAGATACTTTGCTCAGGAATTTCTGATGTGACCGCATTCATGCCCCATTGAACTGCATAATACAACCTGGATATCAATAGATCCTTTCCGATGGAAGTATGCCTGTATCCAGGGTCAACATACAGGCTATGCAATCTTGCTACCTTCAAGAATGAAGAAATCCAGCCCATGCCCACGATCCGGTTATCTACCTCACATGCAAAACACTTTTCACCCATTTCCAGAGCGGCTTTCACCCAATCCTCATTAACTTTCGAATATGCCCTTCTCAAGAACTTAATGATGTCAGTTTCTCTTGAAATTCCAAGAATCTTAATTTCATTTTTAATGCTAAGATGAGGCTCATAGCTTGACATGTTTAGGTAATTGATCTTTTCGATTTTGGCACCTTCTCTAAAGAGGATTTCGGAAAAGAAATCTGAACCCAATCCCATGGAATAGAAATTCTTAGCAGTTCTGGTACTTCCAGTAAAACATGTACCTGATTGCTCTACTGGATCAAATACATAGAGACCCTTCAATTCTCCACAGTCCTCCGATATAAATACTTCTCCAGAACTGCGAAGAGCCTGCTTAATAAATAATGGGATAAAGTGATCAAAAGTTGAGCGCTGTATTTCGCTGATTCTATCTTGGACATCGATAGATTCATACCTATCGATTCTTCTTATTTTTTCCATTTAATGTAAGATGAATGACCCCATATATCTTTAGTATTTCTTCTGTCAAAGCAGGTGGGAAAAATTAAAAACAATCCAGATATAGAGTGATTAGGTTGAATTGGATATTAGATTATCAATTACAGGTTCTCCAAAAATTATAGAAGCTTATATTAAATGCGCTTCTCCGGAAAATGACAGTCACGTAACCATTAATAGAAATAGACCTGAGGAGATAACAATAAAAGTAGATGATGTTAAACTTTCATCCATTTACAGTATAACCGATGAATTTTTAAAAATTTTTGAGATTGTTGAAAAAATATGTGAAGATTACTCCTGAACTTCAAGATTAAGCTTTTCTGTAAGCTCCTTATACCTGTTCCTTATTGTTACTTCAGTTACACCTGCAACTTCTGCAACTGATCTCTGAGTTCTCCTTTCGTTCATGAGGATTGATGCTATGTAGATGGCTGCTGCTGCAACTCCTGTTGGACCTTTACCTGATGTAAGGTCATTATCCTGTGCCAGTTTGATTATTTCAGCGGCCTGTTTTCTTGTATCAAGTGAAAGCTTCAGCTTACTGCAGAATCTGTTCAGATAATCTTCAGGCTTGGAAGGCATGATGTTGAGCTGCAGGTATCTGCTCATTATACGGTAAGTACGTCCAATTTCCTTCTTCTTTACCCTTGTTATGGAAGCAATCTCATCAAGAGTTCTTGGCACATTCGTGATTCTGCATGCGGCATATAACGAACCAGCAACTACTCCTTCTATGCTCCTGCCCCTGATCATGTTCTGTTTGACAGCCTTTCTATAAATAACAGCTGCGGTTTCCCTGACATCATTAGGAATACTGAGATTGGAGGCCATTCTCTCCATTTCTTGCAATGCCTGGGAAAGATTTCTTTCAGCTGCATTTGAAACCTTGATCCTCTTCTGCCATTTTCTCAGTCTGTATAATTGTGCCCTGTTCCTTGTTGGTATGGATTTGCCGTAAGAATCCTTATTCTTCCAGGATATGTCTGTTGATAACCCTTTGTCGTGTAAAGTAAAGGTCATTGGAGAACCAGCCCTTGCTCTCGACTCATTCTGTTCTGTGTCAAATGCTCTCCATTCGGGTCCCTGATCAATATAACTTTCATCAATGACAATACCGCATTTATTGCATACCAGTTCACCTCTTTCATAATCTCTTGAAAGATCTGTGGAACCGCATTCTGGACACTTTTCAATCTGCTCAATTTTTCTCTTTTCTTTTTCCATCTAAATCACCTAATTTCTAACAAATACTCTCCTATCATCGGAATCGAATTTTTTTGAGAGTACTACTACCCCCATTGGCTCAGATACTGGACCAATAATTCTTACTATTCTACCCACTTTGTTACCTTTGTTGTCAAAAACAGCTCTATTAATCAAATCCTCGGAAACGTTAAGCACTACAAACTCATTTCCAAGATCATGATAAATAGGGAGAGAAATTTGCATATATTTACCTTATAGTTAACAAGTTATTAAACTATTCGTAATACTTTTAATAGTCTTTTTTCAACCTATTTCAATATATCATTGAAAAACTAGCAGAAAAATAACGAATTCCGTAGAATAATTTGATTATAGGGCATTCTTATTGACCCATCGACAAAAATTTCGATATATAGAAATTATAAAAGAGAATCGGGATGTATCATCTATGAAAATTTATGTAGTTGACAATGGTGGTCAGTGGACTCATAAGGAGTGGAAAGTGCTGAAGAAGCTTGATGTTGAATCAGAAATTGTGGACAATGACATCAATTTTGATGATATCAAGGATTCTGATGGCTGGGTACTTTCTGGAGGTGCCCCAAGTATAACAAATGAAATCCCAAAACTGGGTAAGATTTCGGATATTCTTGACAGAACTTCCGTTCCAGTATTTGGAATATGTATAGGAGCTCAGTTTATGGCCCTACATTTCAAAGGTGAGGTCAGGTCTTCACCAGTACCGGAATTTGGAAAGACAAAAGTTAGTTTTTTCAATCAGGGAGGAATTTTTAAAGAGATTCCACCGGAGATCGTGGTATGGGAGAATCATAATGATGAAATAGTGTCAATTTCAAGCGACTTTGTTGTGTGCTCAAATTCCAAGAACTGCAGGGTCCAGGCTTTCTACTCGGATAAGAAAGGAATGTTTGGTGTGCAGTTCCATCCAGAGGTTGAAAATACTCAGTACGGTACAGAAATGTTCAAATCCTTCATAGAATATTGTAAGAGGTGAATCAATGATTTCAACTGATGGATTAATAGAGAAACCAGTGTATACAGAAAAGGGAGTGCTTGTTGGAAATGTATATGATGTCATTCTTGATTTTGAGGGAGGCAATGTTTATGGCCTGCTAATTAAGGATACTAATAGCAGTATCGTAAGTGAAGGCATTCCAATCTCAATTCCATTCAGATGGATCAAGTCAATTGGAGATGCGATTCTTCTACTCACGTTCCCGGAGAAGGTAAGTTATAATAGAAGAGAACAGAACTGAACACTTAAAAGAGAATAAGTAAATAGTAATTATTTATCGAGAAAAATAAGATGTCCCCATCAAACCGCTTTCCAGTTGCATCTCGTCTTTACACAAAAATGATGTCTACTGCATCGGGCAAATGGGCTCTTATTGGTACCCTGATTGGGATCATAGCAGGTCTTGGTGCAATTGTTCTCTACATTTCAATAGAATTTGTAACAACTTACCTTCTGACAGGTTTAACAGGATTTTCCCCACCAAGATCAGGATTGCTTGCAGGGACATCGTTTTATCAATATTCCCCGAATATTCATTATCTTTACATTCCACTATCGCTTATTATTGGAGGGATTGTTGTTGCTATTATTCTGAATAAAACCGCACCGGAAGCTAAGGGACATGGTACGGATGCAGCGATCAGTGCATTTCATAACAATGCAGGAAGAATTAGAAAGAGAATACCACTGGTAAAGACAGTTGCTTCAGCTATTACCATAGGCTCGGGAGGAAGTGCTGGAAGGGAAGGTCCCACAGCGCAGATTGCCGCTGGATTTGGGTCCTTTCTTTCAGATATATTTCATCTTGATGATCACGACCGCCGTATCGCAGTAGCTTCTGGTATTGGGGCAGGTATTGGAAGTATATTCCTGGCCCCTCTTGGAGGAGCAATTCTAAGCACAGAAATTCTTTATAAAAGGGACTTCGAAACAGAAGCGTTGATTCCATCAACAATAGCTTCGGTGATCGGATATTCAATTTTTGGTTACTACACAGGCTACAAGACCATATTTCTAATTCCAACTTCAACTGTAATAGGCTTTTTTCACCCGCTGTCCCTAATCGCATATCTCATAATTGGTTTTTTTGCTGGTCTCTCCGCAATATTTTATATAAAGACATTCTACGGTATAAGTAGAATATTTTCAATGGCAAAAAGGATTTCTCCCTATGCCAAACCTGCAATCGGGGGAGCAATAGTTGGGATAATCGCCATATTCTTTCCAGAAATACTCGGACTGGGGTATGGATGGGTTCAACAGATGCTGGATGGGAATATGGCTCTTTTTGGAACTGGGTACCTAGATTTGTTCGTTATCTTTATTGTGCTTTTCTTTTTGAAAACTGTGGCAACATCATTCACCATAGGATCTGAAGGCTCTGGAGGAGTCTTCGCTCCAGGACTGGTGATTGGAGCATTCCTAGGGGCAGCTATTGCAATTCCACTCAGAATTTTTTTCCCTTATCTGAGCGTGGATGAAATTATAATAGTGTCCATGATTTCAATGTTCGGTGGGGCATCTAAAGCTCCAATTGCTATTATTATAATGGGGACAGAAATGACAGGCTCATCTGTGCTGTTCC
>JAKAYJ010000182.1:2527-3182 GCA_021816385.1 Thermoplasmata archaeon | reverse complement strand
GTAAACCAAAAATAGTTCCATAGGAAATACACCCCCCTCTCTCTTTATCAATTTATTTTTTAAAAGCGTAAAAGGAGAGAACTAATTCTCTTCTTCTATTTCCAGATCCATTCCATCCATCTTTTCCATGAATTCTTCTGAACTTTTTTTGGCCTTGTCAGAGGCAGCCTCTATTGCTTTCATAAACGCAGCTTTGATGCCTGAGTTTTCAAGTTCATAGAGTGCTTCTATTGTCACTCCTCCTGGTGTTATGAAAGTCTCCCTAAGCTCAGATAATGTTGCATCACTGTCTTCAACAAGTTTTGCAGAAGCAAGCACTGCCTGGTGGGATGCTCTCAGGGCAAGATCACGCGGTACTCCAACCTTAAGGCCTGCATATACCATGGATTCCATAACTGTGAAAAGGTATGCCGGACCGCTTCCGCTTATCGGCGTGAGTGGATCCATATATTTCTCCTCTATTTTTTCAAATGTGCCGAAGCAATCAAGTATTTCCTGGGCTTCCTCTTCCTTTTTCTGGCTTACTTTCTTGCTGATACTGTATATTGTAAATGCTGACCCATATTTTGATGCAACATTTGTCATGGTTCTGATAATTGTTGAATTTGGCAGTAAAGCTTCCATTTTGGAAATTGGATGGCTTTCTTAATTTTAT
>JAKAYJ010000182.1:0-2517 GCA_021816385.1 Thermoplasmata archaeon | reverse complement strand
GATATAACCATTTTTCCCTCAAGTTCACTCCTGAGCTTCTGCATTTGCTCAACAGTATCCCAGGGTTTCAATGAAAAAATTACAACATCTGATTTTTGAACTGCTGATCTGTTGTTGGAGGTAATCTCTATTCCAAGATCACTGAGTTCCTTCATTTTTTTAACAGACCTTCTTGTAGCTATAACATCATATCCTCTATTCTTCAATGGAATTGCCAGGGCACTGCCCATTTTGCCTGCGCCTATAACTCCAATTGTTTTCTTACTCATTTTTTATCAGTTTCCTTGCTTGACTATTAAGTCAAATTACTAAAAATAAACCCGAACAACTTATATATAATGAATAAAAATAATTATTTACTTAATAAAATTATTTGATAAATATATTATCTTTTCTCAAATGTAATGAATTTTCCATTTGAATATGTCCTGAAATAATATTTGAATGAGTCTTCCCCATTTCTGGCTTCGCATTCCCTTCCGCTGCTGTAATTTCCATTAAGCTCTACATAGTCAATTTTCTTCCATCCGGTACTTTCCTTGACTTTGTCAACCATTGTTTCAAAAATATCCGCACAGATGTTACAGCAGAAATACATATTGTCTCCATCTATTTCTCTCCAGTATTCGCCCCATGTTGCGTTGCAGAGACCGCAACCCTCAGTGTTGTTCGTTTTCAATCATTACACCTCTTTCAATCCTGGCATTCAGGTAATTATCAAACTCCTCAATGGACCTGAAAAACACGGCCTGAACCTCCTGGACAAGATTTAGCCTGACTGCATATTTTTCTATAAGGTCCAGTGCCACTTCAGAATGTGAAACATCAGCCTGATACCCTTCCTTGAGGAAATCCACAGTTTCCTTTGTTACGCTTCCGTCCTTTAGAATCACAGGATCAAAATACCCAATCGATGCACCATAATCCTTCATTTTCCTGTTTGCAATGAGTTCCAGGGAATGCATGGCTGCCATTCCTTCCACGAATGAGAAATTTCTGCAGATGTAATCCCAGGTTTTCACTGCATGTATGGTTGGCTCAAGAGGTGCTGTGTTGTAAATACCATCAAGGGTTGCACCGTAGGATTCCCCCATTTTAAGCAGGAGTTCATGGTGTGCTGGAAATCTCCCCTCCTCTCCATGCCATTCCGATATGATATTATCAATCTCATAATGGTGAATTTCCTCAAAATCTGTGTTTGCAATAATCATTGAGCATGACTTAACCCACTGCTTGAGGAAATGGTGATGTTCATAAGCATATCCGAGAAGTGTCCATCTGTCAGGTCTCTGCATTTTCAGGAGAAAGTAATGGGGGTTCTTTGAGAAGAACTTGTCAATGAATTTCCTGATAATCCAGGTTTTAAGATCATCTGTTTCAAATACCTGTTTCACAAGTTTTTCAAATTCGTCTTCCGTGGTTCTGTTCCTGGAAACATACCTGTTAATCCATGTTATATGATCAGCATCTGTTTTTTCCTGCATGCTGAATATATGCTCACTGAGCTCATGATAGCCGCCATCAATATGGATAAGGCAGGTAGGGCATCTCATGGTATTGCCAGTTTTAAAAAATATAAAACCTTAATGTCACTTCTCTTCCGAAGGCTCAAACTGCAGTGTCAGATGATTAACACCATATTTACTCAGATATTCTGTTATTTCCTTTCTTATGGGTTCAAGCTCTGTGAGTCTTGAATCCCCACTTGAATACATGTGGACTGTGGCAAGCCTGTAATGCCTGCACACATCCCAGATGTGGAGATGGTGGATCATGGGAAATTTTGCCTTCAGGGCAGCTTCTATATCTCTGGTGTTAAGATCGGTTCCTTCCATGAGAAGCCGGAGATTCTTTGTTACCATTCCCTTGTTCATAACCACAGATACCACTACAATTATTATGGCTGAAATGAAAAGGACAAATCCTGAGGGATAGAAAAGCAGGATAACTGAACCAATCAGTGCCAGTGCAGTGGTGAAGATGTCCTGTAATGTATGTATGCTCATGGTCCTTGTGGTGAAGCTTTCATCTCCATGGAGAAGAACTGCTATGAAGGGAAGTAGAACCAGTGACAGTATTGAGGAATATATGGTGAAAAGGGGAGAATGTATGGAAGAAGTGTGAATATCGGGAATTGAAATCACTGCAGTATAGAGAAGGAGAAGAATGAATGTGATAATGAGGAGGATACTTGCCAGGCTCTCAAATCTGTGATAGCCATAGGTAAGCCTATCGGTCGGTGGAAGCTTTATGATTCTTGATGAAGCCATAGCTATGGTCATTCCTGCAGCATCAACTATCCTGTCAGAAGTAAGGGCCATGGATATGGCATTTCCACTCACAATGAAGCTTATGAGAAAACCAAGGAAGAGAATCCAGTAAAGCCCTGTAGCCAAAGCCAGGGCAGTTCTGCTTCCAGCAAATTTCCCTGATTCCATGCCTTGTGATTGGATAAAGGTAAAAATTGTTTATGGGAAAAAGAAAAGGTGCAGGATTTGAGCAAAAAATAAAAAATAA
>JAKAYJ010000181.1 GCA_021816385.1 Thermoplasmata archaeon | reverse complement strand
AGCTTCAGAATTTTGTCTGAGCAGGTGTTAACATCGCCTTCAAGTATATTTTCGAGGAAGACTTTTTCATAAGGAAGTTCAATGTTATCAAGCATGTCTCCTGCATATTTTTTACCTGCCAGAATTATATCTGATTCTATATGACAGTCTCTATAGGTGATCTTCTGTTTCTCAAGTCCGAGTCTTTCAGTAAGCTCTTTATCCGGGTCAAATTTCTTTCCCGGGTAAAATGGATTGGACCCAATGACAGAAATGTCATCACCTGGAACGTCTGATATGGCAAGAATAAGAATCTCGTTATAATTGCTATGATTCAGCATCTTCCCACACTTTACATCAGAAAGTATGCACCTGATTGAATTGATCTGGTCAATGGGATAACCACCTGTCACAAGTAAATGCATAATTTCCATGTACCGATCGATTGATACGCCCTTAGAAACTTTCTCGAAGAGTGATGAAGAACCTCCAGATAAAAGAAATATTAGTTTATCCGAATGATCTTCCTTGATTAGATTGAATATTTCATCTGAAGACCTGAATGTATCAGTGTCTGGAAAGGGATGGTTTCCCCTGAATACCCTGAATCCATCCACATTTTCAGGACTGGGGGTCAGGCATATGCTCATACTTGAATTTTTGATAATAGCAGGAACCAGGCCTTTTACCATGGGTATAGATGCTTTGCCAACTGAGAATATGCTGTAACTACCATTTGAAATAAATCTCCTGATCCTCTCTGCCTGATTCCCCATAATAATATCAGGAGATTCAATTTTCATAGTCCTCAAGACAACATCCCTTATCTTTTCACTGATCTCCTTCATGTTACCTGACATGTTCAAGGTATCAGCTTAAAGTCAATAAAGTTAATTTTTCAGAAAAAATTAGAAAAAACATTTTAATACTATTATCATTTAGATGTCCTGAGGTGAAGCCGTGTTATTCAACTATAGACCTAGGGATGATGACGACGATGACGACGACGATGATGACGATGACGACGATGGGTTCTGAAGGAGCATGTTAGATGGTCGTTATCAATAAGAATAATTTTGAAAATTTTTTCTCAAACAGGATGTTTGATTTTTTCACTACCTTACAGTTCAATGAGTTAACAGAAGCTCAGGAAATGTTAATTCCAGTTGTTAGAAGCGGAAAAAGCGCCATGCTTATATCTCCTACGGGTAGTGGAAAGACTGAGGCTGCCATTTTTCCCATATTTGACTATATACTAAACAATGAGACAAAACCAATTACATCACTCTTCATCACACCTCTGAGAGCTCTTAACAGGGATATGCTACTCAGGCTCAAGAATTACGGAAAGAAGATGGGAATAAGTGTCCAGGTGAGACACAGTGATATTTCTGAAAGGGAAAGGAGGGAGATAAGGGACAATCCTGCTGATATACTGATCACCACTCCGGAATCTGTCCAGATCCTGATGAACTCAAAAAAGATAAGGGAATACCTGAAAAATCTGAAATTTGTCATAGTCGATGAACTCCATGAACTGGCACAGAATGAAAGGGGAACCCAGTTAAGCATTTCCCTCGAAAGGCTGGCAGAACTGTCTCCTAACTTTCAGAGGATAGGCCTATCGGCAACTGTGGGAAATCCAGAGGAACTGGCAAGATTTCTTTATAATACTGGTGAAGTTGAAATTCTGAAAACTTCAATGATAAAGACAATGGAATTTCAAATTACAATTCCAGAGAAAGCCCCCGACGAGATCGCAAGCAAGATGGGTTGTGAACCAGAGTATGCAGGGGCCGTTAAGAGAATAAAGGAACTGATTGAATCCCATCAGGGCACACTTGTTTTTGTGAATACAAGAAGTGTGGCAGAGGATATTGCGTTCCGGATGTCACTGTACTATGGAGAATTACCTGTAATGGTTCATCATGGTTCCCTTTCAAGAGAAACACGGGAGGAGGCAGAGTCAAAATTCAAGAACAGGGAAATAAAGGGACTGATCTGCACGTCTTCCCTGGAACTTGGAATAGATATAGGTTCTGCAGACCTTGTAATACAGTTCAATTCCCCAAGGCAGATAAATAAACTGATACAGAGGATCGGTAGATCGGGTCACTGGATACAGAAGGTTTCAAAGGGCATAATTCTCTGTGGTGACCTGATTGAGATGGAAGAGGCCATGGCGATTGTGGGCCAGATAAATAATCAGGTACTTGAACCTGTATTCATAAGGGACCTTTCGTATGCAACCGTAGCCAACCAGATACTCTTAAGATCTCACGAGATGAGAAAATTCAACGCTGAGAAGTTCTACAGCATACTGATACGAAGTTATCCAATGAGGAATCTTTCGTATGATGAATATCTTTCCATAATTGATTTTCTGAAGGTTTCAAGAAAGATAAGGTATGACTCTGTGAATGTTATGTCATCCTCTTCATCACTTGAATACTTCATAAATAATATTTCCATGATACCAAGTGAGAAGACATATAGAGTGATTGATGTAATTAACAGGAAGTTTGTGGGTACACTGGACGAGAGATATGTCCTGAATGAAATCGAGCCAGGAGCTTATTTCGTTATGAGGGGTGCGACTTGGAGAACCATAAGGCTTGAAGAACAGAGTATATTTGTTGAACCCTTTCATACAGCAGCACTCACCCCGAAATGGACAGGGGAGGATATACCAGTTCTTACGGATGTGACTGAAAGGGTTTCTTATAACAGGGAATTCTGCAAAATAGATGAAAGCGTAGATGCTAAATCCAGAAGGAAGCTTGAAGAATGGCTGAAACAGGATCTGGCACTTACACGCAGGGTGTTTGTGGAAACCCACGGACAGGAAATCCTCATACAGATCCTGCTGGGAACAAAGGGTAATTTTGCCCTATCTGAGATAATCGGTTCCATGCTTACTGCCATAACTGGTGAGAGCGTTGAAACAGATTATTCACCTTACCACATTTATATGAGAACTGGCAAGAGGCTAAAGTCAGGTGATATGGTTGAAATAATCAAACAGTTGAGGAATCATGATCTGGAAATCCTGATCGAGAATACTGTTAAGAGATCCAGATTTTTCAACGGAATCTTCCTTTACGAGGCAAGAAAATTCGGCGTAATTAAGATGGATGCTGATCTATCGAGAATGAGAATAGAAAAGATCATAGATTCGTATAAAAACACGGTTCTCTATGAGGACTGTAT
>JAKAYJ010000009.1 GCA_021816385.1 Thermoplasmata archaeon | reverse complement strand
TGTAAAATCAATCAGTGCTCATAACATGAGTGACATGTTATCATTTGGTTTTTATCAATGGCTTAACAGAAATGGATATACCATTGAAAATTTTATAAACTATCCATCAAGTATCATTCTAAGTGATCTTGTAACCTTCCTTAATGAAAATTCTGCATATAAAGCCATATTTAACAGGATAACAGCTGAAGAAGAAACTTCTTTTATTAGGGAGAACCATAGGGAGATGAAAATGTTCATATCCACTTTGAATAACAAATCCTTAAAGAACTCATCATTCCAAAGTTCTGCAATGATCATTGGGAATAAGCAGGTAAAAGGATACAATCTCAAGACGCATAATGGGACCGCAACTGTATTCAAAATAACTTCCGATTCTCTTCCAGGAGCAATATGTACTGACTATGGAGAATGGTTGATGGTCAGTGTAAATTATTTCAAATATTCCCTGATATTTACCACGATCACAGATGGACAGCATGATACATTAAATGCAGTTTATCTCGGAAATAGTGCACAGAATTTCTTCAATCACGCAAACTCTGCAAGCAATGATGAAGCCATATTGGAGGATGTAATTATTTTTGTTCTTGGTGTCGGAGTATCCTTGCTTCCATTTACTATAGGGCTATCTGGAGTAGCTGCTGTCATCATTGATTCAGTATTAGCAGCTATAGGAGTGGCTTTGAGCATTGAGAGTATTTCAGTCAGTTCTAAATTACTTAATTTATACGAATCTACCTATGCTAATGAGAAAGAAGGGAAAAAATATCTATGGCTTTTTGATTCTGTAAACTACTTCTATCCACTACAGTCATTTGGTGTTGGTTCACTAGACTCATCCATAGGTGAATATGGATATCTAAGCAATGGAAACACAGTCACAATATTTCCAAATGTACCTGTAATAGCATCAGATGGGGTAGAGGGAATTATATATATCTCAGATATAAGTGGATATATAAATAATATAGCTAATATTGTAGGATGGAACACATGGGCATATCAGGGGTGTTATAGCAATTGATACTTTATCCTTACATATTAAGAATTTTACTCGTTGCCGTAATCATTTTCTTTTTCCTTTTCGGCTCATTAATGGTTTCATACTATGCAATAAGATATGGGACTCCAGGTTCAGGTTCAAAGAAATGGGAATCTCAGAAGGCATACAGGGATTTCTATTCTGGTGTGATATTAATTATTGAAGGGCTGATCATAATCCCATTCTTTTTTATGACAAATTTTCTCGGAAATGGTAATATAAGTACCTTGACCGTTGTAATTTTTTTAGCACTATCATACACTGTAGTACCATTTACAGGATTATTCTTTGGGGAATACATGAGATCAAGGAAATTTCATATTGACTTCATGTCTGCAATTATGAAGGGGCCTCCTAGGTAAATAAAATCCAGTTGTAAGTTGAGGGGAATGAAAAATTTTATTCACCTTATACTTTCTTACATTTAACCACTAATTCCAAGGGTCTTGACAGGTGATTTAAAATGAACAAATATTCTGCAATCATGGATAAATAATGAACAACAATAAATCAAAGAATGCTTCTTTCATGATAGTAGGAGCCAATGTGATGAAAAGTTTAATTTTCAGGGGATTGTTTCAGTGAAGTTACTGTAAGACTGAATATCCTCGAGTTAGAATAATCCATTGCATCATATTTCAATAGATGCTTCATATAAGAGAGAGAACAAATGATTATGACGAAGGATAAGAAACAGTGCCATATATTCAATTGAAAGTCTAATTTACAGATCCGACGTTGCATAATGAAGGATTAGACCAATGAAATACACATCCATCGTTCGCAATAGATAAATTATAGAAATGGCAATATTAATATTGTAAACAAACATGAACGCACTCTCTCATGAGAATTAAATGTGTGCCACACATTTAATGATCGAAAATAAGTAAATTTCAATGAGCGCTTAAAATCACTTATAACAAACAAGAAAGTATAATCCCATGGAGAATATGATGAAGCAAATTGAGGAAAGCTATCTTGTATTGAGAGTAAGAGGGAAATTTATTTTTTTCTTTCTATCTGATCCAACAATTTTTCCGCTATTTTATCGTATACTTCCCTTACTTTTTCAGAGGCTTCCACTGCTGGAATTCCCTCATCTCCATTCTGTACTATCTCCGGGAAGATTGGTATTTTACCAAGAAATGGAATATTCAACTCCTTTGCAAGTTCTTCTGCCCCTCCTGATCTGAAAATATCTGTGATCTCTCCACAGTGAGGACACGCAAATCCACTCATATTTTCAACAATTCCAAGAACCCTTATGTGCATCTGCTCTGCAAAGTTAATAGCTTTTTTCGCATCCAGAAGAGCAAGATCCTGTGGTGTTACTACTATGACAACACCATCTGCCTGAGGTACTAATTGTGAAACCGTAAGTGCTTCATCGCCAGTTCCTGGTGGAAAATCAAGAATCCCATAATCTATATTATCCCAAATGGTGTCCTCCAGAAACTGTTGGACAGCCTTATGTCTCAATGCCCCTCTCCATATTACAGCGGTTTTTTCATCCGGGAGCAGGAATGCCATTGATATTACCTTTACACCATATGGTGAATCAATAGGCAATATACCGCCATCCTGGGTATATAATTTCTCTTTTGTAACTCCAAGAAGCTTTGGGTCATCAGGTCCATTTATATCAGCATCAATAAGGCCAACTCTATATTTCCTAGCGAGCGTAACTGCAATATTAACCGAAAATGTGCTCTTCCCGACTCCTCCCTTCCCACTCATGACCATGATGGTGTGCTTAACACCCTTGTATTTTGTTGAAGCCTGTGGAGCTGTCTGTATTGGTGGAGGTGGTGTGTTTATCTTTATCTTCCCCTTTGGCTGATAATTTGGATTTCCATTACTATTTTCCGTCATATTCAGACATTTAGGAAGCTTATTTATGATTATTGTAATTTTAAACTTCAATCAGTCAGGGAAAATTATAAAAAGTAAAGCAAAGGAAATTCCTTTCAAAGTGCCAATTTTGAGAAGCATTATTTAACACATGTGGAAAAATCATATATAAATATGAATAATAACATACATGATCAAAGTGTTGCAAGATGAATCCTTCTGAAATGAAAAACAAATTAAAACTATTAAGGGAATTTAAACTGTATGATGCATACCAATTATTGTCAACAGTTAATGAGGGAGAAAATACCTCCTTCCATAGCTATCTTCCAAATGCATCGCGGGCGTGGATAGAACTGAACGGAAAAACAGTAGAACCAGAATCAGAGGATAACGCAATATTCAGGTTCTCAATTCCTTCAGCAAAGGATCTAAGGTCTATAGTTATCTGTTACATGGATAGTTCTGGTTATGTGGAAAGGAAACACAACCCATATTTTTTTGAACCATACTTAAAAAAAGAGGATATCTCCTCCTATGTCTCAGGCGAAAGTTACAGAGCATATGAATTCATGGGGGCTCATAGAATCAGGTTTCCTGAATGCGAAGGCATAATGTTTACAGTTTACGCACCGAATGCAAACTGCGTTTCAGTAATTGGTAATTTCAATCACTGGATTGCCGGAAGCCATCCCATGAAAAACATGGATAATAGTGGAATATGGTCTATATTCATTCCAGACATTAACGGTGATGAAATTTATAAATATGCAATACGAACCCGGGGTGGGGAATTACTCGAAAAAAGTGATCCCTATGCATTCAAGACAGAACTCAGGCCAAGAACAGGTTCTGTAACTAACATCGACGAATTCAGATGGAACGACAGGGAATGGATGAAAAAGAGGTTCTCTACCAATTACGAATTAGAACCCATAATGGTTTATGAAATCCATCTGGGTTCATGGCTCAGGGAAGATGAATCTCTTTATGCATCATATCTTGATATTGAAAAAAGGCTCATTCCGTACCTGAAAGAGAACAGGTTCAATTATGTAGAATTCCTTCCAGTCATGGAACATCCGCTGGATGATTCATGGGGGTATCAGGTTGTCAATTACTACGCACCAACCTCACGGCACGGTAATCCAGAAGGTTTCAAGCATTTGATAAATGCGCTTCATGAGAATAATATAGGGGTGTACCTGGACTGGGTCCCCGCACACTTTCCAATGGATTCATACGGCCTTGGGCTTTATGATGGGAGCCATCTTTATGAATATGAGAATCCAAAGAGAGGAATTCAACCTGATTGGGGCACATATGTTTTTGACGTTGGAAGAAGACATGTGATCAATTTCCTCATTTCAAATGCGGTGTTCTGGATAAAGGAATATCACTGTGATGGACTAAGGATGGATGCTGTTTCTTCAATGCTTTATCTTGACTATTCAAGGAAGGAGGGTGAATGGGAGCCCAATATTTATGGAGGTCATGAAAACCTTGAATCTATTGCATTTTTCAGGAACCTGAATGAGCATATTCACAGATCCTTCCCAGGAGTAGTGTTAATTGCAGAGGAATCTACATCCTGGCCAGGAGTAACATCAAGAATTGAGTCAGGAGGACTTGGTTTTGATATGAAGTGGAACATGGGCTGGATGCATGACACTCTTGAATATTTTTCATATGACCCAATTTATAGAAAATATCATCAGGATAGAATCACGTTCTCCTTCTGGTACTCCTTTTCAGAAAAATTCATTCTACCATTTTCCCACGATGAGGTTGTTTATGGCAAAGGATCCATCTTTCAGAAAATGCCAGGCGACGATTGGCAGAAATATGCAAACGTCAGATTGCTATATTCTTACATGTTCTCTTTCCCGGGAAAAAAGATGATATTCATGGGAGATGAATTCGCTGTAGGTTCAGAATGGGATTTTTCTAGAGGATTGATAAACAACGCAGATTTAAATTCCTTCATGAATGGCGTAAGGGAATCGCTGAGGGACCTTAGTGATATATACTTTTCAAGAAGTTTCCTTGCAAGAGGTGATTTCAACGGGGGAGCATTTCAGTGGATAGATTACTCCGACAGGGAAAGCAGTATATTCTCTTTCATAAGAAGAGATCAGCAGTCGGATCACTTCCTGATATTCGTATTCAACTGCACTCCAGTGATCAGAAGGGATTACAGAATTGGGGTACCCAGATCAGGGGAGTGGAGGGAAATATTCAATTCAGATTCACAGTATTACGGTGGTTCAGGGGTTGGAAATGAGGGAAAGGTGATTGCATCAAAAAGGTGGTGGCATAACATGGAAAACTCAATCGAAATTGCACTGCCACCACTGGGATGCCTGATTCTTGAATGGAGGTCATAAAATGAAGTACAGGGACATTTATATAGAAAGGGTAATGCCAGCAGTTGATAATGGCACTCTGCCTGCCAGAGTAAGATACGGTGATAACGTTCCAGTGGAAGCTGTCATATATTCCACTGCACACCAGTACCTCAGGGCAAGAGTTGTAATCAGGTCAAGAAAAGGCAGGATTATTTCAAGGACCGAACTGAAATACACAGGACTAAATGATGTATTCAGAACAACTGTGCAATTTCCGGAAAGAGGTTCTTTCAGCATTACAATAAGTGCCTGGATCGACAGAACAACGACCATAATCAGGGGGATACTGTCCTGGTTGGAGGCTGGCGAAAGCATTGAAAGTGATCTGCTTGAACTGAAACAGAGAATTTCAAATATGGAGGGAAAAGCCAGGGGTAGGAACAGGAAGGCCTTCAGGGAAATATGGAAGATCGTGAATGCAGAAAAGCCTGAAAAGGAAAGTCTTGCATCGATCCCTGAAACTTTTTCATCAATCCTGGATAGATATGATGAGAAGGAATCTGAGATAAATTCCAAGAAATTCTGGTTGGAAGTGATGGGTGATGAACTGGCAAAATCATGGTATGAAGTTTTTCCAAGGTCTCAACCTCCAGAGGGAAAAAAATCAAGCACACTCAGAGATCTTGCACAAAGGCTTGACTACATTTCTAAAATGGGGTTTGACGTTGTATATTTGCCACCCATTCACCCCATAGGCCAGACAAACAGGAGGGGAAAAAATGGGATCATTCCATGTGAGAAGGATGATCCAGGAAGTCCATGGGCGGTTGGAAGTGAGAAGGGAGGATTCAGGTCAATTGCACCAGAACTGGGAACACTGGATGATTTTAAATTCCTGATAAACGAAGCGCGGTCCAGGAAAATGGAGATAGCTCTGGATATGGCGTTCCAGTGCTCACCGGATCACCCTTATGTGAGGGAGCATCCAGAATGGTTTTACAGGAGGCCGGACGGTACAATAAGATATGCAGAAAACCCGCCAAAGAAATATTTTGATATATATCCATTCAATTTTTACTGCAGTAACAGGGATGAATTATGGGAGGAACTAAAGAGTGTTGTCATGTACTGGGCAGCAGTAGGGGTAAGAACGTTCAGGGTGGACAACCCTCACACGAAGCCACTGGGTTTCTGGGAGTGGCTGATCCAGTCAGTCAGGAAGGAATATCCTGATACCGTATTCCTCAGTGAGTCATTTACAACACAAAACCTGATGTACCGCTTGAGCAAGGTTGGATTCCAGCTTTCTTACAGTTATTTCACATGGAAGAACTTTGATTGGGAAATAAGGGATTATTTCACGGAACTGAACACTCCTGAAGTAAGGGCATTTTTTACGCCAGTTCTTTTCACAAATACACCGGACATACTATCGTACACCCTGCAGTATGGAGGCAGGGCCCAGTTCATTATCAGGGCAATACTTGCAGCAACCCTCTCTTCATCGTGGGGAATATACAGTGGATACGAAATATGCGAGAACACGCCGATTCCAGGAAAAGAGGAGTATCTTGATTCAGAAAAATATGAAATCAAATCCAGGGATTTCAACGACCCGATAAACATCAGGGAAGAAATTGGAAGACTCAATGAGATAAGAAGGAAGAACCCCGTGTTCATGGAGAGGGGAAATCTGAAATTCATTGAAACCAATAATCCCTCTCTGCTTGCATATACAAGGGGATTTGACCAGAACAAGATCATGGTGATAGTAAATCTAAACCCAGATCAGATGCAGGAAGGCATGGTGGAAATACCCGATGAATGGAAAGGCTATTCCAGGATCAATGTGATGGATATTTATAACCTTGAAAGCTACTCATGGGTGGATGGCCGGAATTATGTGCGTCTTACGCCTGAATTCAAGCCCGTACACATACTCAAGAGGGTTTTGAAATGATATCTGATGCACAGGAAAGCCTGTGGTATAAAGATGCGATATTTTACGAGGTGCCGGTACGATCGTTCTACGATTCAAATGGGGATGGTATAGGAGATCTTCAGGGGCTCACACAGAAGCTTGAATATATTAAGAGTCTTGGAATAGATTGCATTTGGCTTCTTCCATTCTATGATTCCCCACTCAGGGATGATGGATACGATATACGGGACTACTATTCAATACTCCCGGAATACGGGACACTGAAAGACTTCGATGATTTAATGGTTGAGGCCCACAGGCTTGGGATAAGAGTTATTGCCGATCTTGTACTCAACCACGTTTCAGATCAGATAAAGTGGTTTCAGGAAGCGAGAAAGGACAGGAACAACCCTAAGAGGGACTGGTTTGTCTGGTCAGATACACCCGATAAATACGAGGGTGTCAGGATAATATTTATTGACACGGAGCGGTCCAACTGGACACTGGATCCGCAAACAGGGCAGTATTACTGGCACAGGTTCTTCAGTCATCAACCAGATCTGAATTATGACAATCCAGAAGTAAGGGAGGAGATGAAGAAAGTCATAAGATTCTGGCTTGACAGGGGACTGGACGGCTTCAGGTGTGATGCAGTACCATACCTTTTTGAAAGGGAGGGAACAAGCTGTGAAAACCTTCCTGAAACACATGAGTATTTCAGGGAGCTCAGGAAGATGATAGATGAGGAGTATCCAGGCAGGATACTCCTTGCAGAGGCAAACCAGTGGCCTGATGACGCAAAAAAATATTTTGGAAATGAGGACGAATTCCAGATGAATTTTAATTTTCCACTCATGCCAAGGATATTCATAGCACTGGCAAAGGAAGATGCCTTCCCCATTGAGAATATCATTTCAAAAACCCTTCCTGTCCCTGAAAAATGTTCATGGGGGTTATTCCTCAGGAATCATGATGAATTGACCCTGGAAATGGTCTCCGACGAGGAAAGGGATATAATGTATAGTGAATATGCAAAGGTGCCGAAGATGCGACTGAATCTAGGAATCAGGAGAAGGCTTGCACCGCTGGTAGACAATGATAGGTACGTACTGGAGTTCCTCAGTGCTCTCATAATGTCATTACCAGGCTCTCCTATCCTCTATTACGGGGATGAGATTAACATGGGTGATAATATATACCTTGGAGACAGGAACGGTGTGAGAACACCCATGCAGTGGTCCTATGACAGGAATGCAGGTTTTTCAAGGGCAGATCCGGAACAGTTATACGCGCCTGTGATCATAAATTCCAATTATCACTATGAAGTGAATAATGTAGAATCAATGTCGAGGCTGTCTTCCTCATTCCTTAACTGGCTCAGGAAACTAATTATAACAAGGAAGAAAAGTGCTCAAGTTTTTGGCAGGGGAACAATAGAATTCATCCACTCAGATCAAAAGGAGATTCTTGCCTTCATAAGAACATATGAGAATCAGACAATCCTGTGCGTTTACAATCTTTCAAGAAAACCATCCTATGTGACCATGGACCTCAGAAAATATTCAGGCTGGCATGTAAGGGAGATGCTCAGCCTCTCAAGATTTCCAGATATAGGCGATCTGCCATATTTCTTCACTTTACAGAGAAACTCATTCTTCTGGATGAGCTTGGAGAAGCCAGATGCTGCATGAGAACAGAGGAAATTGTTAGGATAAACAGGGAAAGAATATTCAGGGAAATGGTAAGTGAGAGATGGTATCCTCTCAAGGGACACGATCCAGCGGATATGAGGGTAATAGAAACGTACCCTGAAGAAGTATCAGGAAATGAACCTTTCACAGTAAAATTGAGATCAGAGGGAACAGGAATGCTTATCAATCTCCTGCTCAATGTTAGAGATGGCAGTGAAGATGAAACTGAAGATTCAATAAGATCAGGAAAAGTTGTCCTCATGATAAGGAAACTGCTGGAAAGTGGAAAAGATACAGAAATCAGGTTCAACGGGAACAGGAATGAAATTCTGCAAAACCTTGGTTCATATCATGCATTTAACGGAAACCAGAGCAATTCGTCCTTTATAATCAATGGAAATGTGATAGGAAAATTCTTCAGGACATCCTCAGACGTGGAAAATCCTGATTACATCATACCACTGAATCTCTGGAAGCATACAAATTTCAGGAACACACCGGAACCTCTAGGTATGGTGACCTTCAGGGAGAAAGAGTGCATCATGACATTTTCACGGTTTATGGAAAATGAGGGTGACTACTGGAACTATCTCAACCGCATACCAGAGGATGACAATTTTGTAAATATTGTTATGGAATCAGCAAGGAATATAGCTTCAGTGACGGCGAAGATGCATTATTCCCTGTCTATCATCAGGAATGAAGGATTTGAAACAGAATTATTCAATTTGAAAGACATCCAGTCATTGCAAGACTCTTACAAATCATACGAAGAAATGGTATACGAACTTTGTAAAATAAGGGAAGGGCAGTCGGAACTATTCCATGAAGTTTATAATGGAATGCCAGCTGTGAGGAAGGCCGGTGAGGCATTTGAAAAATTAATTACAGATAACTTCCTGAAGCAGAGGATCCATGGAGATTTTCACCTTGGCCAGATATTGAAGACAGGATCTGGTCCGCAGGTTATAGACTTCGAAGGAGAACCAATGAGGTCCACCAGAGAAAAGTCTTCAAAGCAGAGTACCATGAAGGACCTTGCAGGACTGATACGTTCCTTCGACTACCTTTGCAGGGGAAGGATGAATAAACCGGGAAAAACATCTAAATTGCTTGAAAACACTGTGATATCTGCATACATGAATGAAATGATAGATCTGGATCCTGGATTCAGGGAAAAGAAGGACTTATTCCCTGTTGTGTTAAAAGCCTTCATTCTTGAAAAGGCAATGTATGAGACAATTTATGAGTCCAGGAACAGGCCTGACTGGATCCATATACCACTTGGGTTCATTCGTTCATTCATAAATGATGAAACGGAGTGAAAAATATCAGGAAGCCTATGGAAGTTCCCTGAGATAGAATATTCTTTCCTCAATTCCAAGTCTCTTATTGGAAACAAGTGCGTGGAAGAATAGAACTGAAGACAGCCTGTTTGCATATTCTTCAAGGACTGCAGGGATTTCCACTTCTGACTTCGATTTTACCAGATCCCTCTCCAGTCTTCTGCAGACAGTTCTTGCCATGTGCAGGCTTGTAGCCTCCTTGCTTCCTCCCGGGATCACGAACAACCTTATCTTACCGTACTCCTTCCTGTAATATGTTACCCTGTCCTCGAGCCACTTCACTCTTTCTGGGGTTATTGTTCTTCTCGTGCCCTGAGTTGTTATATGTTCTCCAAGGGTAAATAAATCCACCTGAATCTGCTGGAGGTCTTCTCTTATATCGTCCCATCTCGTGTTAACGAGGGCAAAACCTATGAATGAGTTCACCTCATCTATGTCTCCCTCTGTATCAATAATGGCGGATCCCTTTGTAACCCGCATTCCTGTGCCTGTATCGGTTTCTCCCCTATCTCCTCTTTTTGTATACATAGCAGTTCATCAACAAAGTATAATTAAATATTATGAAGTAAACTTTACTAAATTTAAAGAAATTTTCAAAATAGTCAACGTTCAGGCTACTGGAAAATTGGAAATCAAAAACTTGGTGGTAATTGACTCTGAGAAATTACAACTTTTAGGGAAATTCAGTAATTTTCCTAAATTTCCATAATCTGGACCTCTTAGATGTCATGAAAAGAAGTTCTTTTGACCATGTTAACATGACGGTGTCAGCCTGAGAGTTGGAGAGGTAATAGAAGGATTTCTTGACTCAGGAGGTTGCTATCTAGATTGGCTGCCATTCGATTCTTAATATAATGCAGCAATGGTAAATAGAAGCATGTCGAAAAATCTCCTCTTTTTCAACAAACAACAACCACCAGGAGTTGATCGAAATCTACATGGTATTGGATGATGATGAAAACATCATGGAACAGTCTGAGATTGGGAATAATATAAATGAATTAGAACAGTTCAGATCAAGGTATATTGATCTCAATCCTGAGATTGCACTGGAAGTATCAACGACAGGAAAATATATTGCAGGAAAGCTGAGGGACATGGGCTTCCATGTTCATCTTGCAGATCCTTTCAAGTTATCCATCATATTCAAGTCCTCAAAGAAGAATGACAGGGAAGATTCATACAAGCTTGTCAAGTGTAAATGCCTATCAAAGATGTCTGAAGAACAGAAGGAATTACTGAAGGAGAAACTTAAAAACGGACAATACACAACAGCACAGGTCAGGATCATTATAATGGAACAGTTTGGAATTGAATATACAATGAAACAGGTATGGGTCATAATAAAAAAGATGGGGATGAGGCATGCAAAGCCATACCCGTATGATAAGAGGAGACCAGGAAATGCTGAGGATACTCTAAAAAAAATTAGGTACCATATCCATTGAAGAGATCACACTAGGATTATTTGATGAATCTGCGCCACAGACAACTGCAAACACCGTAAGATTGTGGTCGTTCCATAAACCGGAAATTACAAAGGATACGTCAAAGTAGAGGGCAAACACCTTTGGATTCTATTCTCTCAACGGAAACAGTGTTGTTGACTTCCAGAATCATTCCAGGAAGGAGAATGTTGTTTCTTTCTTGAGGAAAATAAGGGAACAGAATCCTGGAAAAACGATTATGATCATACTGTACAATTTCTGATCATATCATTCAGGACTGGTTATAGATGTTGCCAATATGCTGGATATAAAAATCATATTCCTTCCACAATATTCACCTGATCTGAATCCCATTGAATTCATATGGAAGAGTGTCAAGAGAATTGTGTCAACGGCATTGATTAATTCCGAAGGGGATCTGAAGGATACAATAAAAAAAGGATTCATGAAGCTTTCAGACAGTAAAACATTCGCAAAAAGCTGGGACATTAAGTTCCTGAATGGGGGTATAATTATGTAGCTAATGAACAATAATTATTGTAAAATTAAAGAGCCATTCATTAACATCTTCCATAAAGAACTCCCTAGAATTATTGAAAAGAATATCAGTAAATATCCAAATAAAGTTTAAAGCTATTTTTTAGGTCCGTTTATAAATGCATATCTAAGTGTAAGATTAAATTTTTTAGCTCTAAAATATTCCCCAATTGACAACCCAATTAGCATTAAAGCAAAAAGGGAAACAAACTCTACGATTATGACTTCACTTGCGTTTAAATTCTTGTCATATAAAAAGTTTGTAAGAATAAATAATGTAATTACAATTATTCCCTCAAAAATGTAAGCTAAGAATGTATAATAATTCCTGTAAGCCCTCTGTGATTCCCATTTTTTGTTTCCTGCTTTCGGAGGTCCGTATCTAGTGGAATAATATAAAACGGCGAAAACCCCTATCAAAATATCAGCCATAACTGCAAAAAACACTATGATTTTAGATTCATATAAAGCCGTTATCAATTCTTATAACACCCCTGATATGCCCAGTTATTCCATCCGACCGTATTGGCTATGCTGTGTATAGCTCCACTTATATCTGAGATATAGACAATTCCTTCAACACCACCGTCCGCTATCATAGGTACATTTGGGAATATAGTCACCGTGTTTCCATTGCTAAGATAACCGTATTCACCTATGGATGAGTCTAGTGAACCAACACCAAATGATTGTAGTGGATAATAATAATTTATTGAATCATACAACCATATATATTTTTTTCCTGTATTTTCATTTGCGTACGTTGATTCATAAAGCTCCAAAAGCTTAGAACTAACGTGTGCTGATTCAATATACTCAGCAACACCAACTGCTAATATTACTGAAGCCACAATGGCTGAAACTAAAATAGAAACTCCAACTGTTGCAAGAGCTGCCCCCATTCCTACTCCCAATACACCTAAAATTACTGTAGACAAAAGTCCATAATTAGAAGTATCGGAAGTAACATCGTTAAAATAGTTCTGTGCACTTTTTCCTAGATAAACCACATTTGATGTGTCATGTTCTCCGTAAGTAATCGTTGTAAATATAAGGGAGTACTTAAAATAGTTAACACTTACCATTAACCATTCCCCGTAATCTGTACAAATTGCTTTCGGAAGAGCATCGGAACTTATCTTAAAAGCGTAAGCTGTTTCGTTACTAGCTCTTAGGTTATATACCTTAACCGAATTCATTCTTCCTATTGTCATGGTCCTTTGAAGCTTAAATTTTCCCATTGTATTGTTTTCTAACCTCGATAAAAATATTTTCATTTCTCTCTGATTTTCCTTTTGAAAAGCCCTTTCCTCTTTCAGTGTTATTTTTTTAAATAAAGATTTGTAATAAGGGCTTTCTCCAATAAAAGTCAAAAAGTCTTTCAATAATATGTTAGATGGGCAGTCTAAGACCCTTTTTATGGTCAATCCTCTTTTGTTAAGCCACTGATAGAACCCGAAGGACATTTTGTCACTTAGATTGTTATCCTTTACGGATTCCACATAAGACATGACCATCTGGTTCCCAACTGATTTTTCCCTTTCTTTCCATATTGAATGGTTTTGATCTTCAGGAGATTGCATTAATGTCATTAGCCCACCGAATATCATTGCAAATGTAATCAAAACAGATACAATAACTTTTATTTTTTGATCCATGTTAATGAAACAACTTTATTATATATATATTGTTGATATTTATATACCATTGCCACTTTTTTGTTTTAGAAAAGCTTCTGTTTAAGTTTAATAATTTAATTTCTATAATAAAGATGTGTCCAAATGATAAGGGGAGCACATCAATCTAAAATTATATTGCATATGATTATGTAATGAAGTTCAATGGTTATCCCATGGAGATAATGGAAGAGGCAAATTTTCTCTATCTTAGAAAAATGACAAAAATCGCCCTATTCATTCTCGCACTCGAGTTTGTAACAGGTATAATTTCGGCTTTTACTATTAGCTCTCCGCTTAGCACATCAGGTAGAACCAGAGGGCTGCTCAACACATTTCATTTTATATTCTCGGGAAGCAGCATACCTCTATTTCTTCACGGAGTCATAGGTCTGGTCCTGATAATATGGAGTCTGTATCTTTCCATGATATCAATCAAATACGGGCTTATTTTCTCCATACTAACATTCATGGCCCTATTAGCCCAGTTAGGTGCGGCTGTTGTAGGACTTTTTATTGTTGACGTATATTTTAACAACAGCGCATTTTCACTCATAATGCTGGCAGCAGTTTTACTTTCAATCATACTTTATTTCCTTATACTGTTTGTGGCAAAAAATTACAAGAAGTTGAATATATAAATGTTAAATGTGTTATTTGAGGTCAATTTCAAGGTTAATCTTGAAAATAGAGTAAATTGGTGGAATCAGATATACCC
>JAKAYJ010000180.1 GCA_021816385.1 Thermoplasmata archaeon | reverse complement strand
CCGATCTGGAAAGTTATGAAACTGTGCACAGGATTGCAGATCTGCTGTCTAGCTTATCCGATGCGTTCATAGCATGCAAATGGTATAGCCATTCAATCCTTTTCCCGCCGCCTTTCCTGTTTATCCTCACACCCATATAAGGTCTCCACTCACCCACAATGCGTGATATATCATCGTGGATCTTCCTCCATCGCATTTCACGCATTCGGTGGGCAGGTTATCCGGTTCCTCGCAGATATGTGAAAGCTCTGAATTGAGGCGCGCCCTTTCATTCAATGCTTTCAAGGTATTCAGGTATACTGCTATGCTTGCCGATGCCGCAAATATCCCTTCACGAGAGCTGCATAGACATTGGCCACTTTCGTCTTCCCGACAAAATTCTGCGGTATCTGACTTATTTCTGGAATTCCGGATGATCTGTGTTGCGGCAATCACACTCTTCGGAGTTACAGACAGGAGTCTCCATGATGTGAGTTCGATATCCTCCGCCTTCTTCATGTATATGTTTCTGCGAACCCGTATTATTGTGCCTGTATATTTGCCATCTTCCAGTTAAGAGAGCGCAGCTCGCGGATTCTTTATGGTGGCTACACTATCAACGTCTAATATTGAACCCACAAACACCGCATGGCATTCAGACTGGTAATTCCCATTCGAAACTATCATGACGATGCTGCTTTGGTTGATGTGAAAATGTTTCGGATTATGACCTTTTTTTTACAAGTCTAATGTTTTCCGACTCTGAGGATATAGACGATAAATCTTTCAATATGCTATCTCTGTTTCTGGCGGGCGACTCGAAAAACCTTGTCAGAGAGGTCATGTCTGATCCGACGATCCTCAGTTTTTCCGAACTTGTATACTTGTGTATTCCGATACACCGACACGTTTCTTCTTCTCCCTCCCCCACCTCGTTGTGTCCCTGTAAAGATAAGTAGAAATTTCCACTCTTTTTGGCTTCGATAGGAATTCCGCGTTCCTCTCCGATTTTTTTGCCAATCTCCTTGATTTCAAGATTCATGTACTTACGAAAAAACTAAAAATTGGGGACAATGGAGATATTTAATGACTTATTCCATAGAAAATCTAGAAGTTATGATTATAATTAGAACCAAAACGAGAAAAATTAGGAAATTTCTGTAGCATTAAAGTAGTTTTCAGGAGCATAGAAAGAATATTCACTTCCTTGCACAGTGGAGGTTACTGGGTGAGAGCTTTCGTATAGAGGAATCGTGTAGTTTGAGCCGTTATGTGATGCAACAGAATTGCTGAAGCCATAAACTATACCAGCAGGGAGTTGAAAACTGGCAATAAAACTGATGGAAGAAAACTGATTCAGTACTGTTGCAGTGAGGCCTATGGTGGATGCTATAAGGCTAAGAGACTCCGCGACGATAGCGCCTTCCCCAAGATCAATCTCGTTTACAGCAGCAATAGCGTCCACGATAGCCAAACCTAGTGAGAGAGAAGAAGAAAAAGAAGAAAATAATTTCATTGCTTCCGCTGTTTTCTTAAGACCGTTTGTCGCCTCTGTCCATCCGGCTGTCATTGCCCAGAGTGTGCCAGACTGATAAGCCTCGCCATTTCCTTTTGTTTTAAGTTGTATTGTACCGTTACTGGATTGCAGAAGTGCGTGCTGCACTGTCCACGCCACAGATATAGGGACATCTTCGGATTTTATCTGAATCCCAGCTGTTGAATTTATATTTATTATCTCCCCTATTGTAGAGCATCCATCATAAATCGCTGAAACCAGTGTATCGGATATAAGGTGCAGACAATTCGGATATAGGTATTACTGACGTAGTGTGAGAACTGATATTCAGCACCCTGAATCCCAACAAACGCAGTTGTGCGGTTCATGGCAGCTGAACTATTATCTCCTAAGATTTCTGATATCTTTGTCGGCACAGCATTCGTTTCATTTGTGCTTATAGGGGCATTGATATTAACGACGTGCATAAAAGAAGGCGATGTTGACATTGTAGTGGATTCCTCGCATGAACTGGAGACGTAGACCATGTTTGAATTAAGACCAATTGTTCCATTCAACACGAAAATTGAGCCCCAAGGACCACCAAGGAATTCCCATCATCCGCCTTTCTGCCTATGTGAATACCCTCAAGTGAAAGTATAGAATAGAATGATTCTGTGTGTTTGAGTGTGTTTACGGTTTCTGTAACGTATTTGGTTATTAATTCCCCCTTTCCGCTACATGATGGATTAACAACAGACGAGCTCAGATCTGGTTGAGAAATCGCGTCAGATGACGTGTTATTCATAATTACTGTCTGAATTGGTTGTGAAGGGAAAGTAAGATTAAGTGTAAAGTTAATATCGGAAATGTATAAGCTGCTAAACCGAGATAAATTGAATTGCGTACCTTTAAGAAATGACGAGAGTACAGGTTTAACGTTCTTTGTTGTGTTGAAATGGATAATCCTCTGCATCGATGTATTAAAAGGAAGGTTATTGTAGTACTGGTATATCTTTGCTGTTCCATTGCCGACAACAGTTTTGAGAGCCTCAACTGTTAATGACGGGTAATTAATACCCTGGTAGCTGGTAAAAATATCCGTCCATTCTTTTGTTACGTTGTTGAATACTGGAATCATAAAGAATGAACTTGTGTTGTTTCCTGACGTCAAAGTTGCATTTAAAACCATATCGTCGGCACCGTTGTTCGACTGATTGGACGTTGATACATTATGCCCATAAACGGAATCCTTGAAAGACGTGGGAACTGAAAAGAACATCTGAACATTAATCTTTGTATTATTGTTGAGAACAGATTTTCCATTATTGACCAATACGTCAACCTTAGGGCCAAGGTAACCTACTATCCTTGAGGATTCTTTTGTAGGAGGTACTGTTCTCGACAGCTCATAGTAAGTAAAGGATGATACTATTATAATAGAAACAAGAACTATCACAGCAATCTTCAAAGGCTTTGAAAATGGCGGTTTGCCTTTACTCAATTCTACCATATTTAGTTATAAATTTATTATATATATTGTGCCAATAGCGATCATGATGTGATGATTAAGAGAACCGAAAGGTAAAAAAAGAACATAATCACATTATTATCAATAGATCACTGTTATGGAGTAATAACCTTATACCGGTAGGAATGAAAGAGTCAACAAAAAAAATCTTTTGTGCATAACGCATGACGGGAATAGAATCACAGCTGAAAGGAGAGAGATTAAAAACAAATTTAAGAGTA
>JAKAYJ010000179.1 GCA_021816385.1 Thermoplasmata archaeon | reverse complement strand
CAATTGATCAATATTAGAAATATAAAAGTTGAATATATCATTGTGGAGATATATCTGTGTGGACAAAAATTGAATTCCCTGCATATACGTACAGCCAATGAAATGACCGATGAACAAAATTCTAACTCGTCATCTCTAACTTATTTCCTTATGTCATTGTCAATATTTCGTATGCCAGCGTGGAGTCCTTTTTGTTAAGTATTATTATTGTTTCATTTGAGCATGAGATAAGTTGAAGGATATTGACCCCTCTGGCAAAAAGTTTGTTTGTTATTCTCATCACGAAACCAGGAGTCTTCTCAATCTCCTTTGATGAGAGTATATGAATCATGCTGACGTCCGCCTCTATTGTAACGCTCTGGGACATCTGCGGTATTTTGCTTTTGATTTCATCTACAATATATACTATATTATCCTGCAGATAAGTTGCAGATATATATTTCATGGTTTGTGGAATTTTTGACGTCACCACACATATTTTGTCCTGCAATGAGATCTTACTCTTCTTCAGGAGATCATCCGCCCTGCTTTTCCCTGTTTCGCCATTTTCTCTGTTCTTAAATCTGTTAAGTGCAGCCCGGACAGATATGGGATTCAGATCGGCGTTTTCCCTCAAAATGAGCTGGGCCAGCTTACTGACATTCACAACACCAAATTTCAATGAAAGCATATAATCAGGGTTTTCTGTAAGAAATCCAGCAACTCTGCTTTCTACAGTAACCTTTTCCTTAACATTCTTTTTCATTAAATCGATATATTGAATGTATATTTTAACATTATTCATTATAGTAAATCAATAATTACATTAAAAATGATATAACTTCTAACTAATTTAATAAACTAATGGTAAATTACAGTTTATGAAGGAAAAAGCACTTCTTTTGTATTCTGGTGGGTTGGACACATCTGTTATGATAAAGTGGTTACAGGAACAGATGAATCTTGATGTTGTAACGCTAACACTTGATGTTGGTCAGGAAAAAAATGACCTGCAACAAATATCTGATAAGGCAAAGAAACTGGGAGCAATAAAGACAATCACGGAAGATGTGAGAGGAAAGTTTTCCGAAGAGTTCGTGGCACAGGGGATACTGAATGATGGCCTTTATCAGGATAAATACCCGCTCTCCACTAGTCTTGCCAGGCCATTGATGTCCCTTGAAGCTGTGAAATTTGCAGAACAGAATGATTGTACAACTGTTGTTCACGGTTCTACAGGAAAAGGGAACGATCAGGTGAGGTTTGAAGTCTCCATCAAGGCGCTGAATGAAAATCTATCAGTTATTGCTCCAGTAAGGGAAATGAACATGAACAGGGACGAAGAGATAGAGTATGCTAAATTGAGGAACATTGAGATACCATACGGAGGGAAATATTCTGTAGACGAGAATTTGTGGGGAAGATCTGTTGAAGGCTCAAGCATAGAATTGATTGACGAAGGAGTTCCGGAAGATGCATACAGGTGGGTCTTGCCTGTTGAAAAATCAGGAGATAAACCAGAGGTTATTTCCATTACATTCAAGGATGGACTGCCAGTTAAACTCAATGGTAAGCAATTGTTGCTTGCCGACCTGATTTCTGAATTGAACTATATAGCAGGTCAGTGTGGAATCGGGGCCATTGACATGATAGAGGACAGGGTAGTAGGCATTAAGAGCCATGAGTTTTATGAATGCCCGGCTGCCATCACAATAATAAATGGGCACAAATATCTGGAATCGCTGGTTTTGAACAAAAAGGAAAGTCAGTTGAAAAAGAACATGGATCAGCAGTTTGCGGACATGGTATACAGTGGATTATGGTTCGATCCTGCAATGGATCATATAAAAGCATTCCAGCGCAGTATAAACGCCATTGTAAACGGCACGGTCAAACTCAAGTTATACAAGGGGAATATTATTCCGGTAGGCGTTGAAAGCTCAAACTCACTTTATGACATGTTTATGTCTACCTATGGGAAAAACCAGACTTTTGACCAGAGCAAGGCACCAGGATTCATTTATGTATTTGGGAGCCAGACAATCACGACAAGCAAGGTAAGAAAGAGGCAACTTGATAAAATAATTATTGAAGAGTGAATCGATGGCAAAAATATGGAGTGGTGGAGCTTCAGAAGATGTGGGAGAAGATATCTCTGACATAATGACAGTAGAAGATGTAAGGATAGATTCCATGCTGCTAGACTATGAAGTAGTTACACTTATTGCCTACCAGATACAGTTGAGAAATGAATCCATCATTTCTAAAGAAGATAGCGATTCTATACTTTCCGGTCTCCTGGATTTGATTGGAAAGGAGGAAACAATAGATCCAATTATTGAAGATGTCCACGGGTTTGTAGAGGAGAAAATAAAGGGAAGTGCTGGTAATGCCTATAAGAACCTCCGAATATTCCTTTCAAGAAATGAACAAAGCCACATTGACATAAGGTCCTTCTATATTGATCATCTTTTCAAAATTTCGCAATATCTAGTTAACCTATCAGAAACTATGCTGAATCGAAAAGCAGACTTCAAGGGAGTAATGCCAGGATATACACACAATCGACAGGCGATGCCGATCATGATTTCAACATATTTCGATTATATTTCCAGGATATTCCTTGATATGTCACTTGATTCCCTGGATTTATCGGAAAAGTTCTCACTCATTTCACCACTTGGTTATGGCTCAGGCTTTGGCTCATATTCTCCCGTAGATTTTGCCAAGGTGGCCAGGAGTCTTGGATTTAATTCAAACCCTAAAAATCCAATGGCGGGAAGCTTTTACCGGGGCGTTGACGATCTGGATATGTCAAATTTCATCCTGAAAATAATGATTCTCATATCCAAAATATCGCAGGATTTCATAAATTTCAGTGCTGGAAACTCGTCTTTTATAATTCTGCCGGATGGTTTTTACACGGGCAGTTCACTGATGCCAAACAAAAGAAATCCAGATTTTCTGGAAATGGTTCAGGGCTATGCATCAGAAGCAATAGGGCATTGTGTTTCAACCGCTTCTATATTGGTGAATAAATCCTCTGGTTATCACAGGGAATTCCAGATATCAAAGGATAAAACTATAGAATCTGTATTGTTATGCGAGAATATCCTGAACCACTTCCTGGAGTTCATGCTTAAATTCAGGCTCAACGAGCAAAAAGCCATGGATTCCATGGAAAACTCAATAAATGCAACTTCAGAAGCATTTTCAATCTTTCAATCTGGTAAGACATGGAAGGATTCATACTTGATTGTAGGCGAG
>JAKAYJ010000178.1 GCA_021816385.1 Thermoplasmata archaeon | reverse complement strand
CTCACTCAGTGCTTTCAGATATTCAGAATTCGTAAGGGTTACAACGCTCTTCACAGCTGAGTTGGTAGAGGTGTTGAGAACACCGTAAAGCGCCATATCGTATATTTTAGCATTTCCGGTCATATTGATTGAGTTTGCAAGAAGTAAGTCCTCCCATACCTGCATCTGATCCCATCCTCCATCTCCGCCAGGGATTGTCCAACCGGGGATTCCATTACTTTTAAGCTTGGCTGAATCAGCAAGTAATGCAGTGACGTTTTGCGGAAGCTCCTTGATGCTGTTGTTGTAGAGGAGCTGCGGATTTATATATAACTCAGCACCACGATGTGCATCAACAGGAAGTGAGAATGTGCTGCCATTGAATGTGCCAGCGGCAAGAACCTGTGGAACTACATTCTTCATTGAATCAGCTATGGATGTCATATTTACGAAAGCCTTTGCATGTCCGGAAGCTGCTTCTATGTAACTTAACATTTCAGGCCCATAATGAGTCTGGAAGCTCTCTGGTGGATTTCCATCTGAAATCAGGGAAAGGATCGCACCCTTAGCTGCAGAACCACCTGCTCCTGCCTTAAGTTCAGACACCGCTGTCAGATTGGGATAAGCTGCATGAAAAGCTGCATATTCTTTGTCCACGGCGATTTTACCTTCAGTGGCCCACCAAGTATAAAATGTAACTTTCTGTGGCCCCTTATGTGCCGTCTCTTCGAAAACTACTACTGCCACTGCCGCAACAATTACGACTACGACTATAGCAATAACAGCCAACTTTGCCTTAGAGGATCTAGGACCCTCATCCTGCGGATTATTTTCCATACAAAAACCTCTAGTTTTGAGCCTTATAGAGAACAAAATATTAAAACTTACCTCATTACATACACTGAAGTTTATTTAAATTAATACATGAAAAGAAATTTTTTGGAAGGAGGAGTTTTTATAAAAACGTATTCTGAATCCAACTTTTTAAAAATTCATGATCTGAATCTGTTCTGGGAGTATTTGTAAAGCCTCATCCATAAGAGGAAGGAAATTGCCGTTACAACAAACACCAGATAGATATCAATGGCATCTGCATACAGAAGGTTTCCATTGGCTATGGCCCTTTCTATAAGCATCATAAGCCCCCTGTGGACTGCGTAAGTCTTGCTCTGAATCACAATATACTCGGAAACCTGAAGTCCGCCCCAGTAACTTCCAAAAGCGGCCATTGAGCCCGTTACAAGCCCGGGAAATATTCCAGGAAACAGAAGATATCTTAACTTCTTGAAACCGGAGATGTGGTATGTCCTGACAATCGTCTTCAACTCTGATGGAATAGAAAGAGCAGAACCATACACGTTGAAAAAGATGTATGCCGCTGCCGAAAGATATGTTACAAAGAAAACATCAAAATTAAATGCAATCCTCTCCCCAAGAACTGGAGCAAGTCTTGGTGTGAAGAACGCTATTATTATTGGCAGAAGCACAGGTACAGGTATTGAGTATAGAATCTGGAACCCCCCGGTGAAGAATCGGCCTGTCTTCCCTTTGATTCCGAAATAAATGGCAATGGGCACCATTGTTGCAAAGCTTATTGCGAAAACAGTGGCAATCCTTGCGAGATCGAACAGGGTGGCAAATGTAAGTGTGATCAGAGATGAACCATTAAGCAGGTACTTGGAAAATGCATCTGCGAATCCAGCCTCTGCCACAAGATATATAGCGAGACCAACGAAAAACAGAAGAATAGCCCCAGTTATGATGTTCAGGGACCGCTCTGAAAATCTTCTTGTTTTTACCTTGCTGAAATCCCTCCCTCCAGATGACCGGTTTATTGATTCCAGTGCAGTCACTCCCGAACTTACTACCTGCCTTATCCTTGTGTTAACAGATGAGGCCAGCGCGGATAGACGTGTTTCCTTTGCTGCCTCCCCCTGTTCAGGAACGGTCTCAAACTTGTACGTTCCTGACCTCTTCAGGAGCGGATTGATTATAAAATAATAGGAAAGGGCTATCGCAATAACTATGAAAAGGATCAGGACCCATATGAGCCCATATTCCCCTGCGTTTGCGTACTGAATGGAAAGGGAACCTATGCCGAAAACCTTGTAATTTTCGTTTCCGACTGTGATAACCTCGCTGAATGTTATATAAAATAGTGCACTGGCAAACGAGGGCATTATATTTGCTATAATCTGATTGTACGACGCGGGAACGTAAAGTTTTGTCAGTTTTTTAAACCCTGAAAATCTGTAAACCTTCACTATATTGAACATCTCTTCTGGTATCTGGCTCACTGACTGGTAAACACCAAGTATGAGGTTCCAGATAAGGGCGGTTATTATTAGGAAGTCCACCGCCAGTTCTATACCGATACCCCCTCCTACCCTGTTAATAAGGAATATAAGTATTATTGGGAAGAAAGATACAACGGGAACTGATTCGAGCACATCAGTTATTGGTATTATGATAGCCCCGGCAGACTTAACCCTTGCTGAAAGAATTCCCAGGAATATGGCCAGCAGAACTGAGGCCACCATTAGAATCCAAATTCTAGCAAAAGTCAGGAAAATGGCATAGAACATGAGGGCAATCGTGTGAAGAGTGATGAACATTGATCACCTACCTCCTCGTTTTCTGAAACCAGAACGTTCATTCTTATATGCCCCCTTTTCCCTTATCCAGTTTAAGGGATTTTTACGGGATTAACATATCACACTTAAATATTTTGAGTTGAAGTACCGAGACCAATTATTGCAAACAAAATCTGCAAATGAAATGTTTCATGGCGTATTCATAGGGGTAAAAAGTAGGCTCCCACCATAAGTTATGGCGCCTTGTTCGTGAAATATCCTTCAAAATTCTATCTTCCAGCTTTCCTCGTAACCAGAACTAGAATTATTAATAACAGAAAGAAGGGATTCCAAATAGGAATGCATTATAAAGTTGTGAATTGTGGGTGGTAGAAGCATGATACAGGGGTGCAGCAAGAATTGCGAAGGCTACAAAAAATACCGCAATGCCAAAGCCTGATTTTCTATCCACTTTTACTAAAAGAAAGCCACTGTTAAGAGATTCAGTCCTTTCCTTTCACCTCACTTCACAATGTGGGGCGATGATGACGTGGTAATTATTGCAGGCAGATCGTAGCCATAGGGCCAATAGATTAGTTTTTTCAAAAAACGCAAACCCATTCTATATAATTAATTTCCCCTAAAATAGCCCTTTTATTGTATATGCATTTAACAATTAAATTCATGCAGATCGGA
>JAKAYJ010000177.1 GCA_021816385.1 Thermoplasmata archaeon | reverse complement strand
GCAATATGTGGTATTCCGGAAGGTTCAAAACCAATATATCCCCTGCATCCAGGTTCAAGTGCATTGAAATCTTCCACCGTTATAATTTCCTGAAAAAGGTTCTGATCGATCTGGAGCATGATCCGCTTATAAAATCTAATCTATTAATCTTTGCATGCAGCCGCTGGAATAGGGACAGTTCATGCATCTTGCGGGATCGTCATGATTACGTGTGGGAAGACCGCTGGTTCTGGACATCTCATCCAGTCTTGAAAGTACAGCATTCTTCAGTGTGAGTGAATTTGCCACCCTGTATTTAGAATCAGTGTATGTCAGAACACCATACCTCACATACATACCGGGATACAATTCAGGAAGTATCAGGAAATAAACTCCCATCTGAATCATGTGGGACATCTTTGGGCCATCTGAAGCTTGCATTTCCCTGAACATCATCGGAATAACAGAATCTATAGTTCCTATGATCCTGTCCGGCGTTCCGGATATTCCGAATCTTTGTGAGTATATTGTTCTCCTCTCCATAAGCACATTTCCCATCATCAATGTTTCATCAGACATCTGTGTGTAGACATCCTCCCTGTTCCTTCTCAAAGATATCAGTGGAATCAAAAAAAAGAGAAACCTCAATTCATAAAACAAATTTAGTGCTGACATGTCAGAAGAAGATCAATGCGATCATGATCACTATGCCTATCACTGCTGCTATTATTGAGATCGAAATTTCAGAAGCTTTTTTTGAAGGCATTCTGCCATAACTTCCCGGTGGAGGCATCGATGTGTAACCATACTGGTTATATGGCATCGTTCCCCTCCTCTCCCTGAACCTTATGTCATTCCTTGAAAAAAACCATGAAACGTTGCAGAAGTTGAACTCTGCAATCTCACTGTCGCTAACAAACTGGTCAGGTCTGTTGGCCTGATTTTTTGATTCTGATCGATTCATATGACACCTCCTGATCCATATTTATCATACCTCTTCTCTGAAGATACATACAGTACACAAAAAACTTTATCTTTTCTTCCTTGAGATCACCCCAGACATCCTCCATCATAAACTCTTCCTGACTGAGATTCATGATGTTTCTTGCAACATCCTCTAGATCCTTTTCTGGTTCCTCCCTGTTCAGAACAGAAAGAATATTTTCAACAGTGCTTCCTGTTTGAAGCATATCGGGCCTCTTCCGCACAAACTGGGATCTTCCAGTTTCCCTCATCACTTCAATGAGCTCTACAAGCATAACCTTTCTTGTCTCATGATGGAATATAGGAGGGTGTATTTTCTCCCATTGAATCTTTTCCTCGTTATCAGACATAACTTCCGATGTTTCAACCAGTTCATCAGATTCTACTTCTTCATGAGCATTTTCTGTTTCAAAACTTCTTAAAAGTTCCTCCGACTGCATATGGACAATAAACCATGATCTCATGATGATGTATCCTGCCTCAGGCAGTGTGACATAACCAATTTTCACTAATTTTCCTATAATTCTTGAAAATTCAACAACATTGATCTTCCATGGATCGATGTCGTTGGAAATACATGCCTCCATTATTTCTTTGATCTTTCTGTCATCACTCTCTTCCGTGATGTCTATGTTTTCATAATACATGTAATTCAATCCGAGAACTGATGCCTGCGTTATGAGTGTTTTTTTGAGTTCGTAAAGCTCCCCATTGATCATGCCGCAACACCTTCCCCGACGTCAAAACTCTTGCTGAATATTTCTGTAGTATTTGTTTCCCTGTTCAAAGTAACGCCAAAAAGTGAGGATGCATATTTTGTAATGGCATTTTTCTGGGTTATCATAACTATCTGAGCATTGAGTGAATTTTCCTTTAGAAGTTTTCCCATGCTCTCTGCGTTGACTCCATCAAGGTACATATCTATTTCATCAAGGAAATACACAGGAGATGGCTTAATTCTCTGAATCGCAGAAATAAAAGAAAGGGCCACAAGGCTTTTCTCGCCTCCACTGAGTGAATTAAGCTTTGAGTAGATAGTTCCCTTTGGCCGGGCCTTTACCAAAAGCTCAGAATTGAGCGGATCTTCCTCATTGGATAAGTATAGATTTACATCCCCTCCGTTAGTCAACCTCATGAATATTTTCTGCATTTCATCCTTAACTCGCATATAAAGATTCATAAGCGTGGATTTTTTCACATCCTCAAGTTCAGCCATGAGTTTCAGCAGGCTCTCTATTTCTCCATTCAGTGTTTCTATTTTACTCTTGAGTTCTTCAAGCCTCTGGACCTCTTTTTCCAGATCTGCAAGGGCCAGCTGATTCACCGGGCCAATTTCCCCAATCTTTCTTTCAAGTTCCTGAATTCGAATGGATATCTTCTGCACGCTTGAATAATCCTGCAGTATTTCTCCACCTATAGATGCCATTTCAGTCCTCAGGGATGAAATTTTTTCCTCATAACTCTGCAGCTTTATCCTTGCTGTCAGGATGGCTGTATCAATTGTGCCAACATCCCTTGCTATTTTTTCTTTCTCCATAGACAGTTTTGATACCTGTTCCTCAATTGATTTGATCTGGGCATAAATCTGAGTATTCTTTTGGTTAATCTGATTCTCCATCATAGAATATTTTTGGATTTCCTCATCCTTCTCCCTGATGATCGATAAAAGATTGTCAATGTCTTTCTTGAATTGCTCTATCTCATTATGAAGATCCTCATTCTCTTTTATGAGTTCTTTCTTTCTTAAGGTGAGAAGATTCTGGCTGGTAGAGATGCTTTCAATTGCCTTTCCTGTCTCAGACAGTTCACTGGTAATATTTTCCAGTTCTTTCTGCATCTCTGTCAGATCATTCTCCCCGTTTCCATTGTCACCAATTGTTTCGTAAAGTTCAGTTTTTTTCTTCGTCAATGATTCCAGGGATATTTTTGCCTGAGAAATCTGATTCCTTATCTCCTCAAGAATTAGTTCCTTTTCCTTTTTCTCGTTTTCAAATGTGTGAATGTTTGCAGTGATTCCTGCAATCTTCTTTTCTGATTCTGCAACCCTGTTCTCAAGTTCTCCCAGCTGACCCTTTCCCTCGCTGGATTCTCTGGACATTTCCATAAGTTCCGATTGGGTAGCGTCACGCCTCTGTTTAATTTCCCTGAGGGTTGATTCTATTTCCTGCCTTGTCTGCCTGAGTGAGACCAGTTCGTCCTCCATTTTAATCAAGTCCTGTGGATTTCCCCTCCTCTCCCTTTTCTCAGTAAATCCTCCAGTTATGGCCCCTCCTGCATCGAAAATATCACCAT
>JAKAYJ010000176.1 GCA_021816385.1 Thermoplasmata archaeon | reverse complement strand
GGCGATGAAGAAGATCAAGGATTCTGGCTCTGAATTTGTATTCCTGGCTGATCTGGCAAAGGAAAATCCTGAACCCAAGAATCTAAAAATAATGAGGTAAGATAATGATATATGTAGATGCGGACAACGCGGTTTATGGTAGGCTTTCAACTATACTGGCAAAAAAGTTGCTTGAAGGAGAATCAGTTACAATAGTGAACGCTGCAAAGGTAGCGGTAACAGGCGGCAGGGATGCAGTACTAGGGAAGTTCAGGAGCAGAAGAGATATAGGGAGTGTCAGGAAGGGGCCATATTATCCGAGAAATCCAAAGGCTATTCTCAAGAGATCCATTGGAGACATGCTTCCAAAAGACAAGGCCAGGGGAAGGGAAGCACTGAAGAGATGCATTGTTTACGATGGGGTACCACCAGAACTGAAGGACAAGCAATTCGAGAAATTTGAAAAGGCTCAGAATAACAGGGTAAGTGGTTTTGTAACCCTTACAGAAGTAGCAAAAATAATGGGAAAGGAGGTAAAAGTAATTGAGTGAAGAAATAGTTATCACGACAGGAAAGAGAAAAACAGCTACCGCAAGGGCATACACAAAGAGTGGAACGGGGAAATTCAGGATAAACGATTATCCGGTTGAACTGTATCCCGTCGCCTTGCTTAGGGAAAAACTGATGGAGCCAATAGCATTGATAGGTGAAAGATCAGGTGCAATTGACGTGGATATTTCCGTAAGTGGTGGTGGACTGACAGGACAGGTTGACGCTGCAAGAACAGCAATGGCCAAGGGAATAGTCAAATTCCTGAAGGACAATACAATAGAGGAAATATACAGACAGTATGACAGGACCATAATGGTTAACGATATCAGAAGAAAGCTGCCAAAGAAGCCCATGGGAAGAGGAGCCAGAGCCAAAAGACAGAAATCTTACAGGTGATCTGAATGATAATACCGGTAAGATGTTTCAGCTGCGGCAGGGTTATAGGCTCTGACTACAGGCGATTCGAGGCTGAGTTAAACCAGATAAGGGCCAGGAACAGGGAACCAACTCCAGATGAAATTTCTGCAATTATGGACAGGCTCGGGCTTGAAAGATATTGCTGCAGAAGAATGGTTCTTTCACACATCGAACTTATAGACGAAATAATGCCTTTCTCCTAAGGCATATACTTTTTGGGACCGTGGGGTAGCTTGGTATCCTACTAGCTTGGGGTGTTAGTGACTTGAGTTCAAATCTCAACGGTCCCACTCTCAAGATTTAACAATTTTAAAACGTGTATTGGAATTAGTTTCATGCACCACCTTGTTTTTATACATAAGTTGTGGAACAAACGGACATTTATATTATTATCCAGGCAGGTTTAAGATTTCTGTCCACATTATGAAAAGTAGGAGAATTTCGTCATTACATGTATATAAAAGCTAAAAATAAAATTAAAAATATTATTATAATGCTTATTTATTAGTTATTGAATATGGCAGATATCATCAGGAAATCGTTGGCTGAACTCGTTGGAACTTATATTTTCGTCCTTTTTGGGCCAGGGAGCGTCGTCGCTTTCATCGCTGCTTTCAATCAAACTCTCAATCCATCAACGCTTTTCTATCTTGCCATCACCTTCGGACTGGGGATTTCCATTGGCATCATGGCAGTTGCAAACATTTCTGGAGGACATGTTAACCCTGCCGTTACTATAGCAATGTTCTTTGCCGGGCGTTTTCCAGGAAAATATGTGTTTCAGTATATAATTGCACAGTTAATAGGAGCGGTACTGGCATCAGCAACAGTCGGGCTTTTATTTGGCTATAACGTCGCAAATAGTGTTCAGTTCGGTGCAACCATTCCAGGGATCAGGGGACCATGGGTCGCCTTTGCAGGTGAACTGATAATGACTTTCTTCTTCCTCTGGACCATTATGGGAGTAACTTCCAGAACAAGTAATACTGCAATTATAGCAATTGTAATTGGAATATATGTTTCAATTATGATATTCATGCTAGCAACCATAAGTGGGGGTTCTATCAATCCGGCCAGATCCTTTGGACCTGCAGTACTGTCGGGGATATTACTAAAAGGACAGTATTATCAGTGGATATACTGGGTAGCTCCAGTAATAGGTGGAACTTTAGGAGCTCTTTCATATAAGTTCATGTATAAGGAGAAGGGAAGAATCCACTACAGTCCAGAACAGGCACCTACCATCTGAAATCACTTAGAAAATAGTATAACGGAATCATATTAGAGTCATGAGTCAGCTATATTCCTTAAATACACAGGTGATATAATCAGTTATAGTGGATGAATACGACCAGTGAAACATTTCTTGATTTGTACAGGTTCCTGAGATCAAATCTGAACAGGTATTACCTTTATGCTGAAACATTACTGATTGTTTTCATCATCCTCAGCTCTCTGGATATAGCAAATGGATATTTCCATTATATCAGCACTGATATAAATCTAAAGAATGTAAGTTTCGGTGCCTTTGAACCCATCTACAGGCTTGGTTATTTCGGGATGTTTATTATAATAGCTTTTGGCCCATTGCCCGACGATATACTGGTGCCGTTCTACGGGTATCTCGCTTTTGTCGGCCTGTTTAACGTTTATGCCACACTCTTTGTTTCAGTACTGGCCATGCTTTTCGTTTCGTTGATTGAATATCTTAGCGGGAGATTCGCTGGAAGAGAACTTTTACTTAAAGCACTATCAAAGATCAAGATAAGGGAAAAAGACATCAATAAGGCAGATGACTGGATCGCAACACATGGAACGTTCTCTATTTTTATCTCAACATTCATACCCTATGGCAAGGTTCTTTTTGCTCTTGGAGCAGGGATATTGAAGATGAAATTTTCAAACTTTACCATTTCTATAACAACAGGGTATCTTATCCGGTTCATTTTTCTCATTTACATTGGATACGGGAGTTTCAGGATTCTCAATTCTCTATTATCTCCTTCGGATAACATCTACTTCATCTATCTTGATATTTTTTCAGTCGTATCATTCGCAGTAATCTATATGCAGAGAAGAATGCTGGTAAGAGAAAAAGAAGTCGCTCTTGTTCAATAAAATATCAGGCAGCACAAATTAAAATCCAGTAAATACAGTCATAAAGATCTCATGTATGAGCAACTCCAGTTATATATTTCAGGTTAACTGGTAAATCAGGGAAAATTGTTACCCGGTATCTTTCCTACCTGACTTCCTTCCTTCTTGGCAATCTGTACCACAGCTGATCAAGCCATTTTAATTGTTCCTGAGTCAGGTCTTCAACATCTG
>JAKAYJ010000175.1 GCA_021816385.1 Thermoplasmata archaeon | reverse complement strand
AAAACATCAGGGTTGACACCAGTGTGGAAAGAATAACCAAAATAGTCCTCGAAATAATGAAAAACAATGTGAGTGAGTAAAAATGGCATTCAGGCCCGTTCAGATGGAAAAGATAAGGATCATATGTCACAGGGAAAAGACACATGTGATTCTTTCCATACTTCATGACCTCAGGGTTGTTCAGGTGGAAGAGGTTGGTCAGGATGTGAAGAATATCCTGAAAGATCCTAATATTATGTCTGGAAGGGAGGAAGTGATCGAGAAGCTCAACACATTCCGTTCCTACGAGAATCTGCTTCCAAGAAGAAAGGTGAGCGGAAGGAAAAAGTTTGAGTCAGTTGAAGAGATTATGCAGGCAGCTTCCGGAATCAGGATTGAGCATGACGTGAAAATCGCCTACGAAACCATGGATCAGCTGAAGGTGAATCTCAAGGATGTGGATAACAAGATAGAGATTCTCAAGTATCTCAGGAATATGGATCTGGATATGGAATGGCTGAGCAACAATACTGTTTCATCATACATAATCAGGGATCATTATGAGACATCCATAAAGAACGCAGTTACAATCCATGGTAAGGATTTCACAATCTTCACTGTGCCAAATGGAATGGACAGGGAAGTGGCCGCAGAATTCAGCAGCCTTGGTGAAAAACCTATGTACATACCTGCCATGCACGGCAGAGCGTCAGAGCGTTTTGACGAACTTATGGAATTCAGAAAAAAATTACAAAATAACATTGATGGTATAATAAAAAGCCTCGGGGGTCTGTCTGATAAGTATTATTCAGATATATCTCCCATAAGGGAAGCACTGGAGATTGAGGTCAAGAAATATGAAGTTGCAATGAAGATGCCATCCTCGGATAGCATCTCTGTTCTCGAGGGATGGATTCCTGAATACAGGTATGAGAAAGCAAGGAAACTCATCGAGGAACAGACATCAAATCTATGCATCATCGAGACACTTGAAACAGATGAGAAGGGACCAACCTTACAGCATAACCTGAAGGGATTCAGGCTTTTTGAATCATTCATAAGGTTCTATTCTCTTCCTGATAGTGGAGAAATAGATCCAACCGTGATATTTGCAGTGGTGTTTCCCATATTCTTCGGCATAATGGTCGGAGACTTCGGTTTCGGAATCATCATCATGCTCCTTTCCATATGGGTCGTCAGGAGAATAAATAGCACAGGCAGGAAGGTTAAGCTTCCTGGGAAACTCACAGGCTTCATTTCATCCGTATTCACGCCCTACCAGCTCCAGATACTTGCAAGGGCACTGATTCCCGGTTCCATAGTGGCTATCATATCAGGCATCATATTCAACTCGTTTTTTGGCATGAGCATTCTTCCATCAACCATCGGCCCGATTCATATGACTTACTATAATCCCCTGGTTTACACATCAAAAATACTGCTCATGAGCGGCTATTTCGGCGTGTTCATGGTTTCATTTGGTCTCATAATAGGAATGATGAATGAATACTACTTCGGGGAGAAGAGACACATTCTGGGCAAGGCAGGGTGGCTTATCTTTGTATGGGGTGTTGTTATCTATGGGCTATCACTCATATACTCTCTCAACACCAATCCCTACACAAACATATACGCGGGCATTGACATTGGGGCCATTGTAATTGGAGTTCTATTCATTGTGTTTGCCGAGAAATCCCGTGGATTGATAGAACTGCCATCGGTTATAAGCCATGTCTTATCATACACAAGGATAATGGGAATACTCCTGGCATCTGTCATACTCACACAACTTATCAACCAGTTCTTCCTGAGCACAACATCGAGCCTGCCCATGGAAATAATAGGCGTCATAGTCCTGGTCTTCGGGCAGCTCTTTGCACTGCTTCTTGCACTGGTGGAGGGTGGAATCCAGGGAGTGAGGCTTATCTATGTGGAGTTTTTCTCAAAATTCTACAGGGGAAATGGAAAACAGTTCACGCCCTTCGGCACATCAAGAAAATACACGGAAGAAAAATACAGGGCATAACAACTTCATTTTTTCCAGAATTATTCATTAATTTTTTTAGGTTGTAATGATTATGAATATGAGGAAGATTCCGTTTGATAGTGACCAATCCTGAAGTTTTTGATTTCTCATATATACCAGAAAAGTTCAGGTTCAGGGAAAAACAGAAGTCTGTAATAGAGAGTCTTTCCATTGCTCCACTTATTTCCGGTGTTGCCAATACAGTTTCAATTTACGGAAGATCCGGAACAGGAAAGACGGCCACAGTAAAGCGGATAATCGCTGGAAACACAAAATTCAGGAGTTATTATTTCAACACAATTTCCCTGACCAATGTGAGAAGCATCCTCCTGGAGATCATCCATGGAGGGAGGGCTTTCGTCATGGCCAACCAGCCCTATACAGAACTGTTTGAAAAGATAGGCCAGATGAGGGATAAGAATATTCTTCTTGTTCTGGACGAGGCCACAAATATAATGAAATTTGACAGGGAAGGAATATATAACCTCATACGGAACAAGGAGTTATACGGAACAAACATCGGGGTGATTTTCATCACCATGGATGACCCATCTCTCTTCCTTACGGAGAGGGAAAAGAAGTCCATGGGCCTCTTCTCATCGATCAACTTTCCCAGATACTTGAGCAGCGAACTGTTCCAGATTGTGCATGACAGGGCAGTGGAAGGACTCTTTCCCGGTTCATTTGATGATGGAATAATAGAGTCCATAAGTGAAATGTCTGAGCCCTCAGGCAGTGCCAGGGTTGCCATTGAACTTCTCCAGAAATCTGCCTTCATCAGCACCCACAGGGGAGGGAAAACCATAGAGATGGAAGATCTCAGAACAGCCAATTCCATCATCAGTCCCTATGTAACGGAGAGCAGGCTTTCCGGGTTTTCTTATGATGATCTGATGGTTCTTCTGGCCTTATGCAGGACTCTCCATCATTCATCCTCTGCCACCACGCAAGAGGTCATTTCTTCCCTCACCATTCTCATGGAACATTATTATGGCACACCCATAAATAGGCTGAACTTCTACAGGATAGTGAGGAAGCTCGAGAACAGCGGAATTGTCGAAGGCAGGATAATAGGAAATGGCTATGGCAAGGGTGTGACAAAGGTCCTGGCAATCAATGACATACCTGTCCACATTCTTGAGGAGAAGATTGAATCCATACTGAATGCTATGTGATCTCACTGCATCATGGGTATTCTGTCAGTTTTCTCTGGACTGAGGGAGAAAGATTCAGGGATGAAAATATGAAGTCTATTGGCTCAAAGGACCTCAACAGAAGTTTCCTGTAATACC
>JAKAYJ010000174.1 GCA_021816385.1 Thermoplasmata archaeon | reverse complement strand
TAATAAGAAATTTGGAAGGGTAATTTACGGTGTTATAGTTGCATTATTCATATTCAGCGCCCTTCTAACATTCTTTGGTGAAATATCTGGAATTCCAGCAATGGCCAATCTTGGATTCAATTACGGTGGTAACTTTATTGGAAAGGAAACTGCGATAGGTATATCTCAAAGCTCCATATTTTCCTCTGGAGCTACCATTACTTCTACTGGTGCGGCAAATTCTGCGCTGATTGATTATACACCCGCCGGTATCCTTGGTGTATTATTCCCCCTTCTTCTTAATGATCCTCTCGGTGGAGTTGGAACCGGTATCCTGAATATTTTTTCCTACGTAATTTTCACTGTGTTCATAGTTTCACTGATGGTAGGTAAACTGCCTGAAATAATGAGTCTCAAAGTCAGTGCAAAGGAGATGAAGTACTCTACTTACAGCCTTATAACCCATCCACTCATTGTTATTGTCCCAATGGGAATAGTACTTCTCCTATCACCAATTTTGATGACTTCGTTTGTAAATACGAGACCAGATCAGATAACTCAACTTTTATATGAATTTGCCTCTGCTGCTTCAAACAATGGATCTGAGATGGGTGGATTTGCCACTAACACTGCATTTTTCAATATAATTGACGGCATAATCATGCTAATGGGTAGATTTCCAATAATGGCTTTTCAACTTGTCATAGCTCAGTCCTTTGCCTCGAAAAAACCGAAAGTCCTCTATGGAAGAACTTTCGATATTGGTTCCTTCTGGTTTGGCATGATGCTGTTCTTTACAATGTTGCTCTTGGGTTTGCTTTCTTTCTTCCCAATCCTTGCAGTTGGCCCGTTATTAAGCTGGGGAAGGACATTTTCCCTGATTATTAGAGGTGTCTTATGAACAGTTATGCTGAAGCGGTTTTGAATGCTCTTAAGGAATTTGATCCAAGGAAACTGTACAGGAATCCTGTGATGTTCATAACAGAAATAGCACTCCTGTTTTCATTATATCTCATAGTCTTTCATCAGGAATATCATCTGGAAATGAGTGGACTCTACGTACCATTCTATATTTCAGTTGTAGTGCTTCTGTTCCTTACTATTTTCTTTTCAACACTAGGAGAAGCACTTGCCGAGGGAAAGAGCAGAAATATAACTGCAACTCTCAAAAAAATGAAGAGGGAAACGACTGGAAGAATAGTTGATGGTTCATCTGAAAAAGTTGTAGATTCCTCTGAACTGAGGAAGGGCATGATTGTAGAAGTCAGGAAAAATGAAATGGTTCCTACTGATGGAGAGGTAGCTGAAGGTAGAGGATATTTCAATGAATCTGCAATTACTGGCGAATCGAAAGCAGTGTTCAAGGTAAATGGAGACAGTGTAACGGGTTCAACAACATTTCTTGATGATAGTATTAAGATAAGAATTACAGCTAATCCGGGAGAAACATTCCTGGACAAGATGATAGAGATGGTTGAGGGATCTGTCCGGAAAAAGACTCCAAATGAAATAGCACTTTCAATTCTTCTGGCTGGCCTCACCCTTGTATTCATCGTTGTCACATCATCAATATTTCCTCTTGGAGGTTTCCTGTCAGATCATGTGAACCTGATCATTCTGGTAGTTCTCCTGATAACACTGATTCCAACAACTATCGGTGCACTCCTTCCCGCCCTGGGGGTGGCCGCTATAAATAAGGTTTCGCAGTTCAATGTAATAGCCAAAAGTGGAAGAGCTGTGGAAAATGCTGGTGATATTGATACTATAATTCTCGACAAAACTGGCACTATTACAATGGGAGAACGTGATGCCTCCAAGATATATCCTAATAAGGGAATATCTGAAGAAGAAATGGCAAAGATCTGCTACCAGAGCTCATATTTAGATGAAACAAGGGAAGGTATTTCACTTGTAAAATATGTTTCAGAACGTTATCGGGGCCTTGAAAATTACAAAATCAATAATGCGGAGTTCATTCCGTTCTCCTCTGAGACAAAATTCAGTGGAATAGCATACGAAGGTCATAAATTATACAAGGGATCGCCTCACGCTATCTGGGATATTCTGGGTCAAAAGGACAATTTCATAGATGCAATATGCGCTGAAATTTCCAGCAGAGGAGGAACAGCAATGGTACTGGTATTGGACAGCCAGGTGATTGGCGCAATAGAATTCAACGATATAATAAAACCCTGGATAAACGAGAGAATCAAGACCATGAAAACCATGAATATCAAAACTGTCATGTGTACGGGAGATAACGAGCTTACAGCAGAATATATATCGCGAGAGGCAGGACTTGATGAATTCGTTGCAAACAGCAAGCCTCAGGATAAGTACAAAAAGGTTGAGGCAGAAAAGAATCAGCAGAGAATGGTGGCAATGGTCGGAGATGGTACAAATGACGCTCCGGCACTGGCTCTAGCAGATGTGGGTCTCGCCATGAATAATGGGACACAGGCCGCAAAAGACGCTGCAAACATGATCGATCTTGATAATGATCCAACAAAATTGATGGATGTGATCTTCCTTGGAAAGCAGATTCTCATAACAAGAGGTTCACTGACAACATTCAGTATTGCAAATGACATATCAAAATATTTTGTCATAATTCCGGCAATTTTTTACGCATTCCCGGCACTATCGTTCATCAATATACTTGGTTTTACCGATCCTCTGCTTGCCATAACATCAGCACTAATATTCAATACAATAATAATCCCACTTCTAATTCCACTTGCCATAAGAGGTGTTAGGTTCAAGCCATCAACTGTTGATGAGCTTCTGAAGAGGAATATTACCATTTACGGATTTGGGGGAGTTGTCCTGCCATTTATAGCCATTGGCCTGATCTATCATTTGCTTCTTGGGGTGGGTATTTTATGGTAAACTGGAAAGAAATAATTAGGGTTTTCAGAGGGTCTATAATTATCACGGTGATTGTATTTGTGCTTCTGGGGCTGGTAATTCCAACAGTCACTGCAGTCATAACGGAAAAGGTTGATCCCGGATCTGGGAATGGAAATCAGATAAAAATTAATGGTAAGGTGTATGGAAGTTATTATCTGGCACAGGCTTTCAACAAATCATACTTTTTCCAGCCAAGACCTTCTGCCATAGACTATAACCAATCTTCATCTGGTGCCCTTTGCTGTTCACCAAACACCAATGCATCGCTGTTGCAGCTGGAGACGAATTTAAAAGAATTAGAACAGATGAACAAGAACGTTTCAATTTCTCAAATTCCAGGAGAAGTTATAATGGATTCTGATTCAGGATTAGATCCTAATATCCCTCTCTCTGCTGCACTGCTGGAAGAACCAAGAGTTGCCAAT
>JAKAYJ010000173.1 GCA_021816385.1 Thermoplasmata archaeon | reverse complement strand
AAAATACTTGCCCTCAAAAAAGAGCCTAAAAATAGATACACTATGGCTGTTTGAAAAAACGTTGAGTTCGTATAACGGATCATAAAATTTTATTGCGTCCCTTTCCGCCGCCATTTAATTTCACTCGATTGCGAATTCCTTATCAACAAGTTGTTCATATGCAGCTCTCACTGGATCATCTTTCTGCCTGGTGATAACCACGATCTCCTCCTGTAAGTTCATTTTATCATCATAAGGTATTTTGTATTCTATGGTCTCACCGATGCTTTCTTCAAGTTTGGTCAGTGAGATACGGGCAAGATCCCCTCTGTAGCCCGTTACGACGACAAAATGTCTTGGGTTAATATTTACGGTACTTTTTGACTTAATCGTGTTCATTAGCCAGGAAGTGCCCTCAACGCTTTGTTTATCAAGCCTTGTAAAAATTGCATATTCATCACCGAGCATCAATCCAATCAGTGAACTGAGATCTATACCACTCCTAAGGTCAAAGAGAATGAAATCCAGTTCATACATCTTCGCAAACGTATTTATTACCCTGGAGCTAAAGTCTTCCAAAGTCTTCTTATCCCATTTTATATCTTCAACAGCCATAACATCTCGTTTCAATGCAGGAATTAGGTATAGTTTTCCTTTCAGGCTTACATGCGCAGCATTACCGACGTCAATAACCGATTGTGGCACTGCAACAGGATCCCTATTTCGAAGAAGTGACACACATGACTTTTCCGGCATCCTGTCCAGATTAAGTATTTCGTATAACCCTGGGGCACCTATGTCCAACTCTACACAGCCTACGTTGTTTCCCTTTGATGCCAAAGCAAAAGCAATGTTAGCAAGGGAAACACTTCTGCCACTACCTCCCTTATAGGAGTAAAAACTTATCTTTCTCACCATATTTTTTCACCGCTCCGTTTTGAGTTTCACAACATCCTCTTTTTCTGAAACTGGATTCATTAATTTTCCAGTATTGGAAAGTATTTCTGTTATGAGCATGTTACTGATCTGCTCAGTCACTTTTCTCACTGCCTCCTGAACCGCAGCCCTTAGGTTGGTCTCCATACTTAAGGGAATCAAATTTAGTTTCGATTTCAGTTCATCAGAAACATAAACTGCGTAATAAGTAAGAGCTTCAAGTGATCTCTGTGTGTAATAAATCTTAAAGCTTTCTTCATTCCAGAGATGATTTTCTGGATGCTGCCTGATCATGATATCACGCAGAGTTGAGTCGATAACATAGGACATTTTCTTCAGGAATTCTTCATCTGTTACCTTACCTCTGTTGTCAGAAAGTGTCTTGTTGGCCCATGAAAGACCTTCAAGCAGACAGTAAAGCAGTGTTCGATCCTCATACATTATTGGATCCACGCTTGCTATGTTTATAATATGAGCATTGCTGGTCTGCAGAAAGGTTTCTTCCTTTTCATTTGTGTAGCTGTACATCAGTGTGTCAATTATTTTGGTGATCAAATCAATATCAAGTTCCCCCTTTTTCAGGAAAGGTTCTGCTGACATAAAGGTCAATAAGATGTATACAAGCAGTCCTCTACTGGGAATTTTTTCCGTTCTATCCACATTTGGGTATTCGACGTAATATAAATCCTTCCCCTCTTCTGTTTTCTGAGAAACCACAATGGATCTTGTCCATTCATATGCACCACGCAAAAGTTCCACCAGAGTGTTCACCAGTTCTTCTCCGTACCTGTCTGCAATCTCTCTCTTAAGTTCTGACGTTTCCAGCAGGCTATCCAGTGCAACAGAAACAGAGTATGTTGAATATAAACTTGGTAACGGTACCGGACCTTTGATTTCGCCCCATTCCCAGTATACCTTTTTACTATTACCCTTAGTTACGGGATATTCTCTAGCGTTATCTATAATCCAGTCTATTGCCTCTTTGAGATATTTGATTTTTTCCTCCAGAATTATTCTCAGTTCCCTTATAGCCTGGCTTCTAGAATTTCCAGAAAATTCCCATATATCTGCAAATAAAGTAATGAAAAAGCTTACAGAGTCGGAAAAATTTATCTTAGTAGTGCTGTAATCTATTCCCACTTTAAGTAGTTCCTTGTCAAGATATGGGCTTGGAGGAAAACCTTTGGTCTCAATAAAATCAATGGTCCTGCTGAATGTAGTGGCAATAGCCTTCGTCAGACCGTCAGTGCTTATGAAGTCGGGCTTAACAAGCTTAGCCGCACTTAGCATGTTGATTGGTGTCAGGAATGTTTCTAGAGCCTCCATGTCCTTTAAAAAACCCACCTCATTCTGAACCGAGTCTTGCCAACCGATACTCTCAGGTGCACTGTTTCTGTCCAAGAAACTTTCTATGGCTTCCCTAATGTAGTCTACAATTTTCTCCAAATCTAAACCACCTCCATTTTCAATTTTTCAACTCCCTGACCATAGTTGAATTCAATCCTTGCCTTCATTGTGTCATTTACCTTGGCAACACCCGGACGAACCGGTATTATTAGGGGTGGATTGAGCCATGGCGATCCGAATACTTCCATCCCTTCCATAAGTTCTATAACAGTGGTAATTCTAACAGCGTTGAAGTTACCGTTCTTATTCGCACGCATAAAAACTTCCTTGTTGATGGATGTGCCATTCGTATACCTAAAATCTAAATTATCGTATTCAACAGGATCTGACAGTGCCTCATAATTTTCTCTGGTGTTCTTATCCTCGAAATATGGAAGAGAAATCATCTCACCATAAAAAGAAAAATTAGCCTGAATGAGCTGCAAATAACTTTTTGCCTTCAAAGGTATTGGTATAAAATCATTCTTCGCAAGATTTTCAACTGCATAATTCATCACCTCAACTTGCGATTCCTCTATCAGACCCGTGTCCAGCATCTCACAAATCACAACATCTGCCTTCTCATTAAGTTTGATGTCTCTGGCGTCGGCATTCAGCAATGTTATTTTATCTCCATAATCGGAATTCTTTATGAAGATTCTGGAAGTTTCCGCGATCTGCGGGTCAAGTTCCACTGCAATCACCTTCCTTGCCTTTCTAGCCGCGAGCATGGATAGTATGCCGGAGCCGGAACCAAGGTCCAGAACCACATCTCCTGGTTTAACGACCGCATCAATCGCCTCAAAAAACGACTTCATTCTGTTTTCGTCACATAATAAATCAAAATGCTGGATCAGCGGTATATTCGGACCATTGAAAACTCTGTTTTTTATACCAGGACGCGACTGGGAAGAATTAACAAAAAAAAGTTCCACGCCATTTTTGACAAAGGAATCGATTAACTTCTTCTCTATCAGGTCTTTCAGCGATCGCTCGATCTCGCCTTCCCCCACGCATACAT
>JAKAYJ010000172.1 GCA_021816385.1 Thermoplasmata archaeon | reverse complement strand
CGATCTACCTTCTTCTCTTCAGCTATCTCGTCCGCTGAATCTTTCAGTAGCTGCATTGCCTGATCATCACTTATTGAAAGGACCCAGGCCCTCTCATCACCGACACCAATGCTGACGTTCTTCATTATAGCCTTTGCCTTCTGCCCGATCCTCTTATGGATAAGGGCATTTATTTCTATGGCCTCCAGAAACGAGGAAGAATCATTGGAAACAAGGAATTCCTGGAATGTTGTTCCATTAATTGCGTGTTTTCCACCACCAATCACATTTCCAATGGGTTTCGGTGCTTTCATCCTGAAATTTCCACCTGCATATCTGTAAAGTGGAATTCCAAGCTCACTGGAAACTGCCTTTGCCAGTGCAACAGACAGGGCTGTGGAAACATTGCCACCCATTGAAGAGAAGTTCTCAGTCCCGTCTATATTTTTCAAGAGATTATCAAAACCTGACTGATTGAACCCATTGAATCCCTTCAGTGATTCCTTAACATTTCTCTCAAAAAAATTCAGGCTCTCTTCTGCCCTTCCATCCCTGAATGGTATAACCTCTGTTGCCCCCGTACTTGCTCCGGCAGGTGCAGAACATATACCCTTTGCACCAGAATTTAATACAACTGTAGCCTCAACTGTCTTGTTTCCTCTGGAATCAAGAATTATCCTCAGTGATGTTCCTTTTATATCGAACCTTTCTTCCATAACATGAAAGAAAGAAAGCGCTATTATAATTTTTCCCTGAGGTTATCCTTATATCTCTTGCAGAAAGAAGTGTAATTATATTTGTAGTCTTCCCACAGGGCCTTGTAGTCTTCAGACACATCCTTTATAACCTTGGCCGGTACACCCCCTGCTATCTTCTCCGGTTCAATTACCTGCCTTGTTTTTACAAGCGCGTGTTCAGCTATAACCGCCCACCTTCCTACCTTTGCAAAATCGGTTATGGTTGAGTGCATCCCTATTACTGCATAATCCTCTATGGTTGCAGTATGGATAACACATGAGTGGCCAAGTGTAACATGTTCTCCTATGGTGGTCACCTCTCCAGGCCTGGCGTGAATCACCACATTATCTTCCACCGCAGTTCCATTTCCTATGATAATCTTCCCATAATCTCCCCTTATAACCGCACCAGGGCCAACCCATACCTGACCTGTAATTGTAACATCACCAATCACTGTTGCGCTTGGAGATATGTACGAATCTCCTGATATGCTTGGAACTCTTCCCTCAAATGTGTAAACTGTCATATCACGCAATTTCCTCTGCCTTTAACTTTTTTGCCATGCTTAATATCTCTTCGCCGACAAGTTCAGCATTTTCTATCCCGTTCTTAACTATTACAAATGAAGTTGCATTTCCGCATTTTACAGCATCAACGACATTCATGCCATTCTTCAATCCGTAATAGAAACCGGCTCTGAAGGAGTCTCCAGCACCAAGGGTATTGCCACCTTCCACAACTTCATCAAAGGGATATACATGTGTATTCCTGGAACTGTAGACATAAGCACCTCTGGAACCTGCAGTCATTATGACCTTGTGCTTTTCACCGGCATAATCTTTCATGTCAATCTCAGACGTTTTGAACATGAAATTTATTTCTTCTTCGTTTCCCATTATAAATTCACATTTTTCAAGGAAATACCTGAGTTCATTTTTTCCGTACTTGAAGAATACTTCCTGTGAAGGATCAAAGGAGAGAGAATCAAACCTTGCATTTTCAACCATCTGAACATTCAGTTCCGGGTTTCCTGTTCCAAGATGGAGATGTTCATACTTTTCGTCCAGGATATCATATTTTTCATATTTCATCGGCCCTTCCGCAAGGAAATATTTCTGTTTTTCTCCATCGTTAACTGCATAGCAGACCGGTCCGTAGCTTTCATCGGTTATCTTGACCCCACTGAGATCTATATTCAGTTCATTCAATTTCTTTATGTAACTCCCATGGCTTACCCTCGAAATAATGGAATATAACCTGAATTTCATTCCTAGTTTTGAGGCAATCATCGCGAAATTTCCCGCAGTGCCTCCAAACGTTTCCTTCACTTCACTTACTGGCAGGGTAACATTATCATTTATCTTGTCAACCTTAAGCACAACATCAAGGTTTATATGCCCGGTATAGGCAAGAAATTTATTTACTGTCATTTTCGGATCAACTCAAGTTCAGCCATAGTCATTTCAAAATAAAATGTCTTTCCCTCGTCTGCTAATTTTCCATAGGGATAACTTTTTACCCCTTTAATATCATCAATGAAATTCCTATCATGATCTTCAAAAATTAAGTAGGAAGTTCTGTCATCAAGTCCATATCCTCCAAATTCCTTCGCTCTATCTAAGTGTGATTTTCCAGTAATAAGGCATAAAAAATACATGCTCCTGTCCCTTATCCTCGTTCTTGAAAATTTCATTGATCTTTCCCAGGCTTCTACCAGGGCAGGTTTCCCTATTTCTCTCTTGAAAAATGAATGATTGATATGGAGACTTTGATCTAATTCCCTGATTGGCATGGAATCAGAGACAAGTTTAACAACTTCAGGCGGCACTGGTTCCAGTCCTTCCCTTCTTGGCTGGGGAAAGTGCACTTGCTGGTTTTAGAAGCTCTGCTATCCGTTCAAATAGCAACTTTTTTTCTTCAGTTTTTTCCAGGGCTTCATCAAGTACTTCCTCAATAGTGGAGACCGGTATTATCTTGATCTTGTCCGTGTATTTCTGGTCGAGGATTATATCCCCAAAGTTGGACGCGGGGACTATTACTTCCTCCAGTCCAGCGTCAATGGCTGCCTCGACCTTTGCAGTAACACCTCCCACTGGAAGAACATTACCCCTAACACTCAGCGAACCTGTCATGGCAAGATTCTGCTTTATGGGTATCTCCTCTATGGCTGATATTACGGCTGTAGCGATTGAAACACTTGCGCTGTCACCTTCTACGCCCTCGTAAGTTCCAATGAACTGTATATGGATATCAAGATCAGAAAGATCCTTCCCGCTTATCTTCTTGAAGACAGCGGAGACATTCTGCACCGCTTCCTTTGCAATTTCTCCAAGCTTTCCAGTTGCAAAAACACTTCCGTGTCCCTTTGTCTGTGAAGGTGTGATCTCTGCAACAATAGGCATGACAATTCCCGTATATTCTGCCATTCCTGAGTTAGCTCCCATAACTGCAAGACCGTTTACCGTTCCTACTTCGGAACCTTTATTGTGGAAAGTCTTGTAGAGCTGTTTCACCTCTAGTGATCTGTCTGCAATCTGCTGCTCAACCGGTTTACTGAAATCTTTGGCCTTGATTACATGATCTGAAGTAACGACCGATGCCTTCTCCGAAATTGCCACATCCCCTGAAGCTCTACAAGACTTTC
>JAKAYJ010000171.1 GCA_021816385.1 Thermoplasmata archaeon | reverse complement strand
ATCTCTGAGGCCAGAGGCAATGCTTGACGAATCTGATATCGGAACGGAAGTTGCTTTCAGGGTTATTGAAGAAATACTTTCTGAGGTGCCTGCTCCTTAATGATCAAGAAAAGAGCTTACAGCATTCTGGCCATACTTACAATAGGTCTTGTAGAATCGTACATCTATAATTTATATGGTTACCAGATGCTGACATTCTTCTTTCTCAGTGGAATCTTCATCGTAAGTGCTGATCTGTGGGCACTCAACCACGGAACATTTAAAGCCATGAACCAGCTGGAAGTCAGGAGGATACTTGAAAGAGAAGAAATGAAGAAGGGAGACATGGTCAGGGCAGAGCTGATCATAAAAAATCCATCCAGAAGGAATCTTCATTTCCAGTATTTTGACACACTGGCTGATGTGTTTGAACTGAAAGGAGATTTTACTGACAGTATATACCTGAAAAAGGGAGAAACAGTCAGAAAAACTTATTATCTTAGCCCAGAGGCAATAGGTAAATATTCTGTAGGACCGTTAAAGGTGATATGCTCAGATGCCCTTGGACTTGGATTTATAGAGTATGTTGCAGATCTGATCAGTACTGCAAGGATAGGCCCATCATCCAAGGATACCTTCATGCAGAGAAGCGAGAGATTAAGCAACGTCATCTTCACCAATGGGCTGCATATCTCAAGGAAGGCAGGGCAGGGATACAACTTCTTCGGCATCAGGGCTTACAACGATTCGGATGATATGAGACATGTTGCATGGAACAGGTATAATCTTACAGGAAATGATGAGCTCTTTGTGAAGGAATGGGAAGAGGAGAGGCAGATAGATGCCATAATTCTCATTGACTACAGCTTGGGTTCAAACCTTGGATACGGAAAGCTCAGGATGTTTGATTTCATGGTAACAAGCGCGATCAATGCTTCCTATACAATGCTCAAGAACCAGGACAGGGTTGGTTACATAATATTCTCGTCCGATCACCAGATATATATTAAGCCATCATCAAGGAGTGAATCGATAGAAAACCTTCAGAAGAAGGTTGCAGAGATCAGGCCCTCCGGCACATTCAACATAGGAGCAGCTAACAGGTACATCAGGAAGACTGTAAAGAAAAACGCAATGATATTCATGCTTATTTCACCCTATTCCGGGAAGAATACAGAAGAAGTTCTACCACAGGACCTTCGAATGGAAAAGCAGGAATATATGTATATCATAAATCCAAGGGGCTTTTATGATACACATGACACAGAAATCATAGGAGTTTTTGGAAATGCCCTTATAATCAACGAGAATAAGGTCCTGGACACCAATGTCAAATTTTACAGAAAATTTGGCATAGTTGCAAGGAATGTGATGAAGGAGAGGATACTGGTATCACTCATTTCCGATTATATCAATGGAAGGGAAAGTAATAGGGGTGCATGATGAGGAAGAATGACTTATTCATATACATCTCAAACGTGCTCATACTGACACCTGCCATAGCCTCCTTTATTTATATATTCCCGGTGGAGAGACTTTACTGGGAAGCATGGGTCATCCTTCTTTTTGTACTGCCGTTTGTGAAGTATTTTTCTCCAAAGGACTACAGATCAAGGGTATATCCCCTAACCATAATTGTCATACTTATCTACATACTTGTATCTGATCTTGTTCTGATAACCCATGATTCATTCATAGGATCAGGTATTTTCAGGTATCCAATAACCAAAGAGAACTTTACTCCATTTTTCTTTACTCTTTCCACTGGTATTGTATTTCCATTACTTTTTGAAGGGGTCTTATCCAGAAAAACATCAAGAACAGTTTCCTATATGGTCGTTTCAACAACATCCACCATATATATGCTTGCAACACTTACATTTGCCCTGAATGTTTTCAAAGGTTACAGCTTTTTTGAGGTATATGAACTCACAGGTATACTCATATATCTCAATGTATACCTTCTGATCTACAAGGGATATGAATTCATAACATTGCTGTTACAACCAAATCCATTTGTGCTTGACCTGCTGACTACCACTTTTATTGTCTCCATAGTTGGGTTCATACTGAACCTCTATTTTTCTGAGGAAAACAGGGTAAAAAAATCACTTGAATATCTCGGTTACCCCATATTAACTGGAGCAGTAGCTTCATTTATTCTCACCTTTCTACTGATTTATTTGCCATACAGTATCTATTCCATATTTGTTACCACATTAATTGTCATAATAGTGATGTTTTCAGTAAAACACTCTGATAGAAAAGGAAATTACCATCTAAAGATTATGGAAGATGATGGAAACAAGCAAGATAATTGAAAACGTTTTTTATTATGATACTTCACTGAACAGTTTCAGGCATGGAACAGTTGAAATCAGCAGGGGAAAAATCACAGGTGTTGAAGAGACTGAGAATTCAGGTGATTGCAGCAGGTTCTTGATACCAGGTTTTATAAACACTCATGCTCATATCGCAATGAGCAGGTTCAGGGGAAAGCTGGATGACATGAACCTTGAAAAGTTTCTTGAGAAGACGTTCAAGCTCGATAGCGCAAGAACCCCGGACGATATACTCCATTCATCCATTTGCGGTGTGTATGAGCTACTTTCAAACGGCATAACCTCATTTTTTGACATGTACTATGACGAAGATATAATATGGGAGGCATGCAACAGGATGGGTATCAGGGCTTTTCTGTCCTGGAATACGCTCGATAAGGAAATCACCACACAGAAAGGGGACCCTGTTGACAACGCAGAGAATTTCATTAAGGATTACGGGGGGAAAAACAGCATTATTGAACCTTCAATTGGCATTCAGGGAGTATATGTCGCTTCTCTTGACACAATGAAGGGGGCAGACCAGGTATCAAGAAAATTTGACACACTACTTCACATGCATGTTTCAGAAACCAGGAAGGAAGTTTATGAATTCATGGACAAAACAGGGAAACGCCCTGTGGAGTACCTTCTCGAGAACAATCTTCTCAGTCACAGGCTCAATGCCGCTCACTGTGTGTGGTTGAATGACCACGAGATCAGGGCGCTGGGAAAGAATGAAGTGAATGTTTCCTGGAACTCTGAAAGCAATCTTAAACTGGGTACTGGAGGTTACCCCCCAGTGCCAGAATTGATGAATAGCGGGGTCAATATCACTATTGGGACTGATAGCAATGGAAGCAACAACTCCCTCAACATCCTGGAATCTGCGAAAACTGGGGCAATCTCAATAAAGAACAGCAGGTGGGATGCTGGCATGATAAGTGCAATTGATGTCTTCAGGATGCTGACAGTTAATGGCGGAAGAGCTTCACGCATTCCAAATCTCGGTGAAATAAAGGTCGGAGCTCCAGCGGATTTCAACATAATTGATGGAAACCATTTCTCCCTGCAGTCATAGATCGGA
>JAKAYJ010000170.1 GCA_021816385.1 Thermoplasmata archaeon | reverse complement strand
CATCAAGGGTGTTATCTCTGTTTTCCCTCTGAGGAATTTTCTTGCATCTCGTATGTCTTCAATTGTTGGCATTTGTTTGTTTTCTGACATATCAGGCGCCACCCTCAGGTTCCATCAACTTGTTGAAGGTGCTAAGTGAATCCCTAAGAATGGTTTCGCAGTCTTCATTGAAGAATTTGACCTTTAGTTGCTGTTCATCACTGTAGGAGTCCTTATTCATGAACTTCAGGTTTATTCTCACATTGAGGAGCGCTGAGTCAGCAGCAGCCTTAGCCATGATGAGACCCGCTGCAGCATCCGATGATGCATTCCTGTTTCCTATTTTCAGTAACCTGCTGTTCAGCCTCATTGCTCTCTGGCAGTTCATTGCGATCCTCCATGGGCTTCTTATTGCATCCTTCATTGCAATATCCATCGCCTCTTTTCTGATCTTCCTTTCCTCTTCGTTGGATTTTGGAAGTTTCCTTGCTGAAGCAATCCCGTTGAATGCTTCGGTATCATCTTCTATTCCTTTCATTAGTAGGGCTTTTACCTCAATCATTTCACTGATTATCCTGCCGATTTCATCCTGCTGTGCTTCATATCCCTTCTTTCCCTCCGTCAGGTGTGAAACCATCAGGCCAAGAGATGCAGAAACTGCCCCTACAAGTGCAGCTGCAGATCCCCCACCTGGTGCAGGAGATGACGATTCCAGTTCTTTCATGAAATTATTCAGGTCGATCATTCCCACACCTTCTTTTCAAATATCTGGTTTGACTTGAAGCTATTCATTCTCATATAGAATCTTCCAGTTTCTAAAATGGCATCCAGTGGTATGAGCCCGATAACTTCTGACTCCATGATCTCAATACCGTACCTGGATGCTTCAAGCTTTACCATTTCATATGCCCGGTATACTGGAGTTTTCTTATAATTTGTAAGGTTCATTGATATCTGGACACACTTCTTGTCTTCAAGATAGAAAGCCAGGGCTTTTACGAAGCTTAGTCCCCCATCCTTAGCCCTCAAAGCCTTTGCAATTTTCTTTCCTGCCTCCATGTCCTGAGACCTTAGATTAACATTGTATGCAACCAGAAAATCTCTTGCTCCAATAATAGAGGCACCAGCTTTGCTTAGTTCAAGAGGCCCAAAATCAGGAATGTAATCTCCCTTACCAATTTCTGTCTTTAATTGTTCATACTGGAAGTTTTTGTGTCTTATATTTTCCAGGTTCTTTCTCTTCTCTGTTACAGCAGCATCTGAGTACATAAATACCGGGATATTCAACTCCTCTCCTACTCTCTTTCCAAGCTGATTTGCAAGGTCTACACATTCTTTAAGTGAAACTTCAGACACTGGAATAAATGGGATGACATCCGCTGACCCAAACCTGGGATGTTCACCCTGATGATTGTCCATATCTATTAGTTCAGATGCTTTCTTTATTCCCCTGAAAGCAGCCTCAACTGCATATTGAGGTTCGCAGGTAAAAGTAACAACACTCCTGTTGTGGTTTGCATCCATTTCCATATCAAGAATTTTAACATTTCCGACAGAGGCAATTTCCCTTGTAATTGCTTCTACCTTCTCCCTATCCCTGCCTTCACTAAAATTCGGGACACACTCTACTATCTTCATAATACCCACATACAATTGAGGAAATTAAATTAACCCTACTCTTATATGTTAATGTTCAGCTTCAATAACTTAAAATTTAATTTGCCCCCGGTAGCTCCGATTTTGCTGATTCACGAATAATTTCATTCTGAACAACATGCCTTACCCCTTCAATCATTACACTCATGGGCAGGCTTGGATAATTTTTGTTACTGAATTTAGCTGCGTACTCAGTATTGATTGGAAGATGAATGAAACCTCCCTTTATATTTCTCTTCCTGCATTCCCTGAGTATGAGGAAAAGAGCATTGTTGCAAAGATAAGCCCCGGCAGTAAAACTCATTTCTGCAGGTATTCCCCTGCTGTTCAGATCATCTACCAGCGATTCAACATCCAACATGGAGAATATGCCTGCTGGCAAACCTGGATCTATAATTTCACCATTCATGGTTTTCCCACTGTTGTCTGGACTTTTAGAATATTTATAGTTCATTCCTATTTTTTCTAATGACATTTTAGACCTGCCAGCTGCCAGTCCTGTGCCTATGACCAGAACAGGATTGATTTTATCTATTGACTCGATAAGCATGGATTCGAGTGAGGAATAATCTACTGGCAATATCACTCCATGATATTCTATGTTTCCTTCAACTCTTCCTTCAAAATACTCTGCTATTTTTCCAGAAGGGTTAGTTGTGAATTCAAGAAATGGTTCAAACCCTGTGATCAAAATTTTAAAAGTCACATTTGATGTAATATGATCGTGAATATTAGTTTTGGTTTCTCTTCTTACTATAAGTTAAGATTCAACTGAAATTCAAGGATAGTCAGGCTTCATATCTGCTTGATTTATGTCATTAAGAACTGATTTTTATTTTGGCAATCCCTATGGAATTCATGTTCTTTCAAATTGAGAAATGCCCATTGTGAGTTATTGAATTTATTTGATTATGAATCTGTCTCAGAATTGTTTCAATTGAATGAGACTAAATTCGTTTATTTAATATCTTAAAAAGAAAATTATACATTGGTGTCCACAAATTTTAATTAACTCAATTTCAATAAGTAAGGTGATTTCAATGCGTAAAAATATCGTCATTATAGGGCTTGTTCTACTTATAGTGGGAGTTGCCCTTTTCTATGCAGGAGGAGACCTTGGAATATCAGGAATTACAACTTCTCCAACTTTTACAGAAAAAGGAACTTCCCAGTGGGACAGTTCCAGCATTCAGGTTTCATCTGGCCAGCTCATTGTGCTTACTTCCAACGACAGCAAGACGTATCTGGTTCCAGGAAGCGATGCAAGCTCAGTCACCTCAAGCAATGTTGGTAGTTATGAGGTAAATGGGACGGTCTCTACAACCTCTGGTGTAACTACAATTGAATACACCAGTATATCTCCAGGTACGTATGTCATTATTACTTTTGGTACCCATCAGGCAAAAGTTAGTATGATAAAGAAATCAATTGACTCTTTACTCGTATCGCTTCTTCCAGTTTTGCTTGGAGGAGTTCTGGGATTCGTAGGCTTCATAGTATTAATAGTTGGACTGGTCATGAAGAAGAAACAGCTACCTCCAAATCCAGAAATGACCTATTAAGCATATTTTTAAATCAACTTCATTTAATTTTACTTATTTTTTTACCTGGGCTATCAGTTATTGGTTGTGACCAATGAACAGAAATTCATCAGATGTAAGATGATGACATTTAAATTCTAAAAAATGAAGCATTTTGTCTTCAACATATGCAATGATTTAAAATAACACCTTGATCATCGATAGAACTTCAACCCTT
>JAKAYJ010000169.1 GCA_021816385.1 Thermoplasmata archaeon | reverse complement strand
ACGTATTCCCTCCAGCTCAATTATCCTCTTCTTGATCATCCTTGTTCCGACGGGATCTTGTGATTCAAAACGTTTGCATCTTACTACTTTTACGTGTATATTTCTTTTAGCGCATTCATCTTCAATCTGTTTTTCATCAAATCGCTGATCGAAACCAAGCGTGATTATATCTGGCTTCAATATTTCAACTGTCCTGAAGATATCTCCGTGATTTCCAACCACTGCCTCATCAACCATTTTCAGGTTTGAGACCATCTCCCTTCGGGCATTTTCAGAAAAAACTAGTTTCTTCCCACTTTTCTGAGCATTCAGATCAGTTGCAACTACTACTATCAGTTCTTCCCCAAGAGCTCTTGATTGCTTCAAATAATCGATATGTCCAAGGTGGAGTATATCAAACACCCCTGTCGCCATAACTTTAGTCATTGGTCCACTTTTCTATGATTTCCTTTCCCTCTATAAATGTTAAGTTATGTTCCTCAGCAAAGTTTCTAGCTTCCTCCATTGTCATTGCCCTGCCGGAATCTGAAAGCATCTCAGCCAGGGTTGCACTGGGTACAAGTCCAGCCCTTTCTACCAGGTAGGTGGCAAGTTCTGTATGCCCCCTTCTTTCCCTGAAGTAACCTTCCCTTGCTATCAGAAGGTGGACATGTCCCGGTATCCTGAATTCCCTGTAAAATTCATCAAGAATATCATTTTTTGAGTCTATGTTTTTAATGAAATCTACAAGTTTTGAAATTGTAACCTGCCTGTCCATGTCAGGTATTCCTGTATAGGTACTTCTGTGATTTACAGTGAATGTGAATGATGAATGTTTGTCATAACCCATGTCAGAGGTATTTGTGGCCTTCTTCCCATATGGTAGAAATCTTTCATAGAGCTCCTCAAGATATGGCAACTGTATCAGGTCAGCCTCCCTTTTCCTCAATGTTGTACATATAAGCCCACCTGCTTCCCTTCTTAACATTCTTATTGAGTCTGATGTTACAAACTGGGACGCAAAAATAAGATCAGTCTCACCTTCCCTCTTAGCATCATCAAATATTAATATGGGCAAACCATGCTTTAAATCGTCAATTACCTGATCGAATGTTGACTCCTTCTGTCTGATCATAAATGGATATTGAAGGAAACATTAAAAATATTTGGTAGATACTCTAATTTGAGTTGATATAATGAAAATAGATAGGATTACAGAACATGACCTGATAAGACTGGTAAGACTCGAGGAACGGGCCTTTACAGTGGGACCTTATTCACTTGATATGCTCAAATATGCACTATCAGAATCAGGAGATATGGCTTTCAAGATCGAAGATGACAATGGGATAATAGCATATATGATGGCATGTCCAGTATCCAGTAACTCTCTAGATATTGAATCAGTAGCTGTTGACCCGGAATATCGGGGAAAGGGTCTTGCTAAAAGACTGTTTCAATACGTGGAAGAACTTGCAAAAGAGAGGGGTTATGAAGAGATTGTTCTTGAGGTTAGGGAATTCAACCACGAAGCCATCGGCCTTTACGAAAAACTTGGATTTAGAAAGACAGAATTCCTGAAGAATTATTACAGTGAAAAACTGGATGGCAGCAGGAATGCATTCAGGATGGAGAAACGATTAATCAAGTAATTTCCTGATTTCTTCCGGTCTTATTTCAAGATTCTGTGGTCCGTATATGAATATGGACCTCCTGTTGAAGCTGTCATAGAGCGAATTGAGCAGTGGTGAAAGGGAACTGATTTCCATGAATTTCCTTCCCTGCTTCACCAGAACCTCATTCTTGCTTTTCTTTCTGTCCTGATATGCGTAAGGAGGTACATAGTCTACTATAAGCTCCGGATATTTTTCCAGGATCTTATTTTCAATCTCCGGGTCCCTTATGTCTGGTGCCTGGTCCCTAAATACAACCTTGTATAAATTTCTCCTGTCTATCTGCCTGATCATTTCAGAACAGGAATCCTGGTTTCTCAGATAGCTCATGAAAATATCATCGTGCATTCCCATCACGGAACTATCGACCTTATCCAGTGATTTCATTGCACTTTCTATCATTTTCTGCGCGATCCGGACAGTCTTATGAAAATAGACTGATTTATGCATCAAGTTTCTTGACAGAAGGATCGATTCTACTGACGTTATTCCTTTCTCCTCAATGAAAATCTTTTCACCATCTGTCCTGAGTATATCGACCATTCTCTTTATGCTGAAAGCTATGTTTCCAGTTCCCGTAAAATAACTGTCCCTTACAAGATAATCCATTTCATCAGCATCAAGAGGACCGCTCACTATTCCACTTTCCAGCTGGAATTCCCTGTGTTTTCCTGATAGGATCCTTGTAATAACTTCCGGATCTACATCATTAGACTCCAGACATTCCCTTATTTCCCCCGTACCCTTCTTACCCAGTATGATGTCTCTCCCATTTTCTTCATGGTTCACGTGAAACTTTTCCTCAAAGAAATCTTCAAATGAATGACTGAGTGGAAAATGACCGATGTCATGCAAAAGGGCTGCAAAAGTAACCTCAACTGGAAATTTTGTCTCAAGTTTCTGTGCGATCTGGCTCGCAAGAGTCATTGTGCCCAGAGAATGCTGAAATCTCGTGTGAACAGCTCCGGGATATACAAGATAACACATCCCGAGCTGTCTGATCCAGTGCAATCTCTGAAATTCAGGTGTATCTATGATCTTCAAGAATTTTTCTGAGATTTCAGTGTAACCCCATACGGGGTCCTGAATTGCCTTGAACATTTTTAACCTCAAATACCGGACATGCCCAGATTGGTCCTGACGTCCTGCTAAGTTTACCCCTGAGTTCACTCGACCCCGGTATCCAGCAGCACCAAAAGTTCCACCTACCGTTGCTCCCTTCCGGACCTGGCGGGATTGGTGAATAAGTTACGGAAAGCATTTCCTTTGAATTGCCTTCCGTAATCCTCCGATCCGCTGGGCCGAAATCTCATAGATTCCTCAAGGCTTAACAGAGGCCAGGTTGGCCTCTCTGGACTGTCGTTCCCGCATATAGGCTTCGGGTAACAGGAAGAGCCTGGCTTCCCAACCTAGTCCGGCTATTACCTTTATTGATCCTTGCTTAATATTTTTTCCATACTTTTCACGTTTACTTTAAGTCACATATATAAGAATCGATTAGTAGGTTTTAAAATTCAGTCTTCAACGCAGGATCACATAAAGGATTTGTAAATATTATCAATCGAATCTATGATTCTGTCACTATTGGCTTCCATCTCGGCAAGTACCATAGAACCACCCATTCCTGCACCCTCCTTGACGTATCCATCTTCAAAACGCCTTATTCCATCAAACCTTGATTTTCTCATATCTGTGCGGGAAAATTTCAGATGATCTGGATCAACGAGGTATTCCATTGTTATTCGTGAATCAGTCATTATCTGCTTC
>JAKAYJ010000168.1 GCA_021816385.1 Thermoplasmata archaeon | reverse complement strand
AAGAATGAGGCAGAATAAAGACCCTCAGACTGGTTTATTCCGTATTTTTCCATGTAAGGATAGAAGGTATCGTTGACATAATTCTGGATCCAGAAATAGTATATTGTGGCTGCAGTTGAATTAACTAACATGTCACCATTCCATTCCGAAAGAACCCTGAATTCCTGTGTCGATGAAAAATTTGTTGTGCTGAGGGCTTTAATTAGGGGCTTTAAGAAGATATTTGTAGTAAAATCATGTATGCACAATTGAATCTTTTCCATGGTCTGTATATTGTCATGGTAGGATGAATTAAGGAGAGTATAAGCTTCGTCAGCCCTGTAACCGGACTCGTAGTCCCATCCTATGTAAAATGGATAATTCCTGGATACAGTGATCTGGTTGTCTGAAAAGACAAAACCACGCACCGGATCGTAAAGATAAGGCTCCTTTGATAAAGGAACAAATCCAATCCAGTTATATTCTCCAGTTCCGGGTAAGATACCTCTGGGATTTCCTTTTTCAATCACTGGATATTCACCAAATGGGAATATGCCTATGTTTCCGGCCGAGTCTGCAACTGCCCAGTTCTGTATGGCCACCTTGAAATATTCTGTCAGGTTTGTTCTAAATTGAATAACACTCCTTGATCGATCTATCTTAAGGAAAAATGTTATTTCGTAGGATGGAATTAGCCCGGTCCAGTCCATGGCAATAACTGCCGGACTGTTCTCCAGAACAACACCATTGTCTGCCCTTTCAACTGTGATGTGATAGGGTTTTTCTCCCTTAACAGGAATCGTTTCGTTTATCACAAGGAAATGGGTCCAGGAGCCATTGTTCATGTATAGATATGGATTGGAGCTGTTAACCATCTCTGCATAAAAGTATGTCTCCTGTATCTGTCCGTTTGTCGCACCCCAACCAGTGTATGGGTTGTGACCGAGAATTATTCCAGGAAAGCCGGGAAAGACAACTCCGACTACATCCTGGCCAGGTGAAATAAGTTGAAAACCCATCCATATTGATGGAACTGTTGTTGTAAGATGCGGGTCATTGGCAACGAGCGCAGATATGTTTCCAGTCCTTATTCCATTTGCAGCCCAGTCGTTGCTTCCAAAGTCTTTGAATCCAATACAGTTGACATTCACTGACGTGTTTCCTATGATACCTGTAAGATAATGAGGTACCTGAGCAGTAGAGAACCCAAAGGATAAATTCCCTATGAGAGATGGTGAGGACACATTGTAAAATGGCTGATAAAGAGACAGGTTGTGTATGTCGCCAGTTTCGTTATACACGGAAGGATTGCAACTATATGGCACAATTGGATTCTGAACACCTGCGGGATAAGCAGGATATAATGCTTTGAGCACATTTTCCGGCATTTTTGTAAGAGCGTAGTTGAAGTATACAGGATCAGTTCCGCCCGCACTGTTCTCCCAAAGGAATAGCTGTTGAATTGCCAGCACATTTGTTATATTCCATCTGTGCGGTGTGAACTCAAGTATCTTGAAAAGTATGGGCATGTTTGAAGCTGAAAGATTTGAAATGTATGCATTAATACCATCAGTAAAAGCAGAAAGAACTGTATATGTGTAACCATTTGAAGATAAATTATGGAACTCTTCAGAGGCAATCTGGCAGTCCATGAGATCTCTGAAAAATATGTCGCTTGAAAGCTCAGAAGGCCCAATGATCTGGGAAAGTCTCCCCTGCGCCTCTCTTTTTATGATGTCCATCTGCTCCAGCCTGTATTTTGCCTCCATGTATCCCTGGACGTAATAAGTTGTCCAGTTGCAATCAGATGCAATCCTAACAAATCCCGTAGAATTGACATCCACAAGAACAGGATATGAGGTACCTCTGTATTCCACATTCATTGTGAAGGTATAATTTCCAGGAGATGGGTGGCCCGGGGCCATAATGCCGCTTTCAGGATTCAGGAGTGAATAAAGCGGCGGCAAGGGTCCAATGGGTATAAATATTACAACGAGCATTATGGCTGAAAGAAGAAGTGCTACAATAAAACGTGTCTTCTTCATGGTTACGAATAAAGCAATCAGCGGTTAAAACCTTTTCCTGAAATGGCATATTGCTATACTGAAAACGTAAACATCACAGGAGTAAAGGGACATAAGACAGGTAAAGTAATTGAATGATATGGGAAAATATTTTCGAAGTAAGTGAAGATGGCCGCTGGTTCCACAACAAATGTGAATAACAGGGACGGGAATTTAAGAAAAGAAAAAATGAAAAAAATCATCAGAATGATATTCTGAGGTGCTCGAGGCCTCTCATGTTATAATTATCCCTGTATCGAGGTTCTTCTATGATTTTCCCTCCCTTCAGATGATCAAGGAGCTTTTCAAAAGCTATTGTACCCTCAACCCTTGCAAGTGGTGCGCCAAGGCAGAAATGTATACCCTCAGAAAAGGAAAGATGCCTTATCTCCTTTCTTGTTATATCAAATTTGTCAGGTTCATCGAATACAGCCTCATCATGATTGGCAGATCCTACCATGACAGCTATGAACTTATTTTTTGCAACTTCTTGATCTTCAATTCTAATATCATCGGTCATTGATACCCTACTTACCATTTGAACTGGGGAATCATACCTGAGCATTTCCTCTATGGCATTCTTCATGAGGGATCGGTCATCATAAAGCATATCCATTTGATCCCTGTTTTTCATAAGAGCATAGAACCCATTTCCTATGAGATTTGTAGTAGTTTCGTGTCCTGCAACTAGCAGCAGTGAACACAGGGTCAGAAGCTCCTCCATGGTTATATTGTACCCCTCATCCATATCTGTCACCATTTTGCTTAGAAGATCGTCTGAAGGGTCATTCTTTTTAAGCTCTATCAACTCACTGAAGTATTTTCCGAGTTCTCCCCTTGCTACGTAACCGTTATAAATTTCATCATCTGAGGAAATTGGATTCAGAAGCTTTGCAAATTCGTCAGATAAAACCTTGAACATGGGCATGTCCTTTTCTGGTACTCCCATTAGTTTTGCTATAACATAAGCAGGAAGTGGGGCTGCAAATTGGGTAATTAAATCTATCTCATTTATGCCATTTTTTTGTTTAAGCAGATTTTCAGAGAGGCTCTCAATAAAAGGTTTTAGTTGCTCTATGGACCTTGGTGTGAAGGATCTGGATGCCAGGTTTCTAATTCTTGTGTGATCTGGAGGATTTAGAGACAGTATTGACCTGGGCTTCATCTTTGGATGTCTATCACCGTATTCCATCAGGTACTTTTCAAGCAATGGTGAGATATTTTCTGAATCATTTGGCGTATGCCCAAATTGCGTATCCTTCAAAATCATGTGACAGGTTTCATACCTGCTGACAAAGAATGTATCCAAACTCCTGGAATAAACAATGGGATATTGCCTCCTCAACTTTCCATAAAATGGATATGGATTTTGCAACGATC
>JAKAYJ010000167.1 GCA_021816385.1 Thermoplasmata archaeon | reverse complement strand
TCTTGATTTTTAAGCTTTCAACATACGCTGAATGGATTGTTCTGGATTCAATGGCTATCAGAAACGTGTATGAGATATGATTAGTGGTAATATTTGTTAACTAAAACGTTAAGACAATTGGAATCATAATTATCAGTAATGAGTTATTATAAAAGACAAGTCACTGTCAGTACAGATTCAGAATTCAAAAGAAAATCTGGCGATATCATTGATTTGGGAAATAAGCTGTATTCAAGAGGATTGCTTAATGCTACGAGCGGTAATATAAGCTCTGTTCTGAATAACGATCCCCTCGAGCTTGCAATTACTGCAAGTGGGGTGGATAAGGGAAATATGAATGCTGAGGATATCATTATTATTGATTCAGATGGAACTGTTACCGAAGGAAATGGAAAACCTTCTGCTGAAACATTGCTTCATCTTGCTGTAATAAAAAATACTGAAGCCAAATCGGTGATACATACTCACTCAATATGGTCTACTGTCCTCTCAAGAATATATTTGCCTGAAGGCTTCCTGAGCCTTAAAGGATACGAAATGCTTAAAGCCCTCGACGGAAATAAGACGCATGAAACTAATGAAGTGATACCTGTGTTTGAAAATACACAGGACATGAAGGGATTATCTGAAATAGTTTCAAAATATCTTAAGGAACATCCGGAAACGCATGGTTTTGTACTTAGCGGCCATGGACTCTACACCTGGGGAAAGAGCCTCAAGGAAGCTAAGAGATCTGTTGAAGCACTTGAGTTTCTGCTTGAAGTTAAGGGCAGGGAGTTAAGCCTATCAGAAATAAAAATACAAGGGTGAGTAAATGGTTTCATTGAAGATATTAGAAAAGGATCAAGAAATTAATGATCCGCTGAAAGTGTCAAAAATTCTCAATGGGTATGGGATAAAGTATGAAAAGTGGAATTCAGATAAACTCCAATCTGAAAATGCATCTCCCGAAAAGATACTTGATGTATATCATGAGGAAGTGGAGAAACTGAAAAAAGAAGGGGGTTATGTGACTGCAGATGTTATTGATATAAACGATAGCACTCCTGGACTTAATGAGATGCTGGCTAAGTTCAACAAAGAACACTGGCACGATGAAGATGAGGTTAGGTACACGATAAAGGGTCATGGGTTGTTTCATATTTATCCAGAAGAGGGAGTTACCTTATCAGTAGAGGTTGAAAAAGGAGACCTTCTGAGAGTACCAAGAGGGACAAAACACTGGTTTGATCTCTGTAAAGACAGAGAAATAAGAGCTATAAGACTGTTCCAGAACAAAAGTGGGTGGACCCCGTATTATACAAACAGTGGAAACGAAAAGAAATTCGTTCCACTGTGCTTTGGTCCTTCATTTATTCCCCCCAGGAAGGATTAGGGCAAACCATGGCATGTAAAATTTATACAGAAAATACTGTAATACTTGACATAGAGGGAACCACAACCCCAATAGATTTTGTGCATGTGACCCTGTTTAAGTATGCCAGAGATAACCTGACTGAATTCCTTTTGAAAAACAATAAAGGCAATGCACTGGAACAAATACTTCTAGAAATAGTTGAATATTCAAAAATTACTGAAAGAAGTGAACTTATCAGTGATGAACAGATTGTTAAATGTATTGAGAACCTTATAGAAAAGGATAGCAAGCTTGGAGCACTGAAAAAACTTGAGGGACTCATCTGGCAGGAAGGTTATGAATCCGGAAAGCTGAAGAGTGAGATATACGATGATGTGCCAGAATCTCTCAAAAGATGGAAAAAATCAGGAAAAAAGATCTATATTTACTCATCAGGAAGCGTACTGGCACAAAAGCTCCTGTTTAGATACTCCATATTTGGGGATCTTACAGGATATATTGACGGTTATTTCGACACGGAAATAGGGTCCAAGAAGGAGATTGAAAGTTACAGGAATATTTCCAGGAATTTGGAAGTTTTACCCGAAAGAATTACATTCATAACAGATTCCGAAGAAGAGATGAAGTCAGCACGAAATGCAGGTATTAATTCATTTCTCATCAAAAGGGATTATAATGAATCAGATGATAAGCAGGTTGATTTCATCGTTGATTTTAAAAGCCTCTGTTGAAAAATCTAGTCGTATATTGTTAGGGAATCTGTGTCTTTTGGATAATATGTAATTACCTCGGGACCGTCTTCGTGCATCACAACTGTATCTGAATGCCTGAACCCACCCAGATCCTTGACATATATTCCTGGCTCAACTGAAAATGTCATGCCTGCCCTGATTTTTTCCTTTTCCCCTATGTCCAGAAATGGTGCCTCATGCCCTTCGAGGCCAATACAATGACCTGAATGGTGCAACCTGTATTTGAGAATGTCATTCTTCTTAGCAAATTCAATCACCTTCCTGTCTACCTCACTGAACTCCTTTCCTATTTCCAGTGCATCTATTGCAACCTCCTGCATTTCCACTGCCAGTTTATGAAATCTCCTTATCTTTTCGGCTGGTTCACCTAAAAATAGATTTCGCTCGATTTCGATGTGATATCCGTCAATCTCACCACTTGCTCCAGAACCCAGAATATCACCTCTCTTTATCTTTCTATTCGTAAATAGTGAATGAGGGTAATATGAATGCTCTCCAACCTGCCCCCTGAACCCTGCACCTATTTCCATGGGAAAATTGACTGGTGGTCTTGTATCCATTCCAAATGCGTACATTGCCATATTATTTGCTTCTGAAGAAGCTTTGTAGGAGACTTCAAAATCAAATTTACCTGGTTCGGTATACTCCTGTAAAAGATTGTGAGCCAGGTTTCCCCATTTGGAGCTTTCTCTCATTAGCTCTATTTCCTCGTCTGACTTGATCTTTCTCATATTGTAAAGATCTTCTGATATGCCTGAGAGTGAGAACCCATGTATAATTTCATCAACAGGGAGTGGCTTGAATCCCCAGCCTGAGCTGTAAAATGATAGATTATCTACACCAATTTTCTTTCCCTTCACAATGCCTTCGATCCACTCTCCAAAATACTTCAGTGGATGCTTTTCGCCGGGATAATCTGGATACCCGTAAGAGTCCTTTATGTTCGGACACTGACTCAGTACATGGTCTTTCTCCATGATAGGACCGAAGAAATGTATGTCCAGATTCCTGTCTATCAGAAATGCCGCTGGCCTTTCAGTTGCTATATAAAAGTAATCTGCAAAATACTTGAATGATGTGGTTCCTGAGATGTATACTGCATCTATATCTTTTTCTTCCATTAATTTTCCCAGCTTCTCAGCCCTATGATTCAATTCCTTTTTAGAAACCCTGATCATGGAATTACAATCCATGATAGAATTTATACATTTCCGCTCAGGATATAAAATTAAAATCTTTTATTAGTGCATATTATAACAAAATAGGTAAAGTAATACACACATTACTTCAATTCAGGGAGCATTTTTTGGCTCCTGATGATTAT
>JAKAYJ010000166.1 GCA_021816385.1 Thermoplasmata archaeon | reverse complement strand
TTCATGATCATCCACCGCAACGCTGAAATTCATCAGGGGATAGAATCTATATTTCTTTCCAGTATGGGGATGTGGCGTTTCTATGACCCTGAATGCTATCCAGTCTCTAACTGCAGGATTTGGATGCTTCAGATCAGTTTTTATGACAAGAACCGGTTTTACATCCTTATCCTCTCCAGATATGATCCGGTCAAACTGTTCAACCATCAGATCAGGGGAAAGATTCCTGTGCGGGCAGGCTCTTGATTCCATCAGATCTCTCTTGAAATCTTCTACCCTGCACTTACATATGTAGGCTTTTCCCATCCGTATTAATTCTCTAGCCCTTGTATAATAAAGTTCCATCCTTTCTGACTGGATGACAAACTGTGTGAAGTTCACGTCCAGCCACCTGGTATCTTCCTGGATCATGTCGTAAGCCTTAGGGTATATATTATTCGGGTTCGTATCTTCTATCCTGAGAATGAGTTCTCCGCCATATCTTTTCACATATTCATCATTAAGAATCAGCATCCTGCTGTGGCCAAGGTGAAGTGGTCCAGAAGGCGATGGTGCCATCCTCATTACAACCTTTCCCCTAACATTTTTAAGATCAGGCAGGTGATGCTCCTCATTCTTTTTCTCAACGATGAGAATCTCACTGTATTTCTCCTTTGCAAGTGAAATCTGCTGGTCTATGCTTAGGGAATTTATTCTTGAAATAGTCTGGTTGATCTCAGACATCAGGTCCTTGATTGACGACCTGAGCTCAGGAAATGAACCGAGTAACTTATTAACAACACTTTTTAGTTCTGCCCTGCCATCGTGTTCGATGGCGTTCTTCAGGACATTCTTCTCAATATCCGTATTCAGTGAATTCACCAGACTCCTTAATAATAAAGTCCTTTAATTCTTTTATCCCGGTTTTGTTGATATTGGATATTGCAATTTCTTCCTTTCTCTCACTTATATCTATCTTTGTCTGTACCCTGACTATCTTCTTTGGGAAATTTGCCCTTATATCATTGTACAGCTTCTCCTGCTGCTCCACTGTATATCCAGAAAATCCTGAATAGTCAATGAGAAACAGGATAACACCCCTTATATCCTTAAGACTAAGTATAGATCTCCTTTCCAGCTCATTTCTTTCGTCCATTGGCCTGTCCAGCAAGCCAGGTGTATCAACAATCTGGATCTTCCTGGTTCCCGTATTCAGGTGACCGATGAACACATTCAGTGTGGTGAATGGATATGGTGCAATCTGAACATCATTGTTGGTAAGTGAATTCAAGAGGGAGCTTTTCCCAACATTAGGCATTCCTGCTATGACAAATGATGGCTTCTCTGGATCTATCTCTGGAAGTTTTCTGAGGAAATCCCTGCATTCGCCCAGCAATCTGAGGTCCTTGTCAACATGTTCAAGAACCGAGCAGAACCGCCCATAGAACTTCTTTCTTACGTTTACCATTTCATGTGCCGTTCTTGCCCTCTTCAAATCGTGTATGGAATCTGTGGCAAGTTCCACGATTTTTTCCCCGGCCCACTGTACATTATTCAGTGATCTCTTGTAGTTATCAATTCCAAATTTTAACTGGAGAAAATCCTCGTAGAAGGGATGAAGTTTTTCTGACGTTGGAAATTTCTTAACTATCCTCTTTAGATATATGGCAGAAACGCTCTCTGCTGTTGCAATCCTGTCTATATTCTCCTTCCGTACCTTATTCTCAAATATCTTGTCGTAAGGTTCATCTATTTTTGACGCTTTCTTCAGGCTCTTATCTATAAGTTCGTCTGACCTGAGTATGGTTGGTATTGGTCTCATTACTTCACTTTTCCTGAATTGCCTTATTTATTTTTTCTTCCCACTCAGGGGTTATATCAAATTGATTGTGTGCATATCTGTTATGTATTCTTATTTTGTTCCACAGATCCTTGTGTGTTGGTTCATCTATATGATAGCTGCAATCAAATCCCACGTCCTTACAAGCATAATAAAATCTTGACATAGGATGGACATTGTATACGTGCATAAAAAATTATCATTCTCAATACTTATAGTTATTTGTGAAACCATGCAGTCAAATAAAGAAAATTGGAATTGTGGACAGGAGGAGTGCAAACATTCTTCCAATCTCTCCAGAAGCTCCAACTATATCTCCATTTACTCCTCTGAAAATCCTGTAGAGGTAGAGCCTGAGTATGATTGCAATTACTATGACTGCAATCAAAACAAGGATGTACCCAGGGAAGAGTATCAATGATAATATAAAGGGGATTCCAAGGGAAGTAACAAGGAATGTCCACCTCGATGAGATGACTGAAAAGAATTTACCATAGCCATCTCCTATTGGTTTATTCCTGAAGAATATCAGTGACATGAAAATAATGTCCACAAGCTGGGAAAAAAGTATCAGGTATGGAATTCTGGTTGCGGAAACAGAAAGCAGGGCAGAAACACTTATGCCATAAACAACAAAGAACATGAATAGGCCACCGGCTCCTACAGAAGGGTCTTTCATCACCCTGAGCCTGGCTTCCGTCTCCCCTCTTTTCATCAATCCATCTCCAAGGTCAAGGAGAGAGTCTAAATTTTGTGCACCATGAATGATACCTATTATGCTGAGGGCCAAAATTACGAGAATGAATTTTGAAACATAATTTTCAGCTGCATAAAGAATAATAAAGGAAATTAGGCCTGATATAAGGTACGGTAGCCAGAGAAAATAGAGGGCTTCAGGAATAAATTCTGCGTTTCCAGCAGGTATGACTGTAAAGAAAGAAATTGATGCCCTTGCATATCTTGATACTTTCAACCAGACAATATACTTAATTGATATAAATATGAAATCAATTACACTAAAATGAAATTAAGTTCAGATGATAGTTTTACCCACGGTGACACATACCTAAAAGTAAGGGATAAATACCCGGAAATAAGGGATTTCTCAGCCAATATTAACCATAAAAGTCCTGAATATGTCAACGGAAAGAAGACAGAAGTGCTGAGGCACTATCCTGCTGGAGAAGAAAAGATAGAAGTAGTGATAGGGAGGTTAATTACTACTGATCCTGGAAAAATAATTGCAACTTATGGCATGACCTCCCTTATAAATTATGTCTATCAACTGCATTCTGGAAAGAATGTTCTGCTGATAGAGCCAATTTTTTCGGAGCACAGGAGGGCTGCAGAAGCAAGCAGTTGTAAGATAACAAGATTGAGCATGGGTGCATTGATAAAGAACATGGAAATACTCAAAAATTTCAATTATGATCTGATTTCATTGAATATACCGGTCAATCCAACAGGGGAAATGCTCAGCCATAAGGAAATCGAAGCAATAATTAGAATTTCAATGAAGAAGGATGCAACCGTTTTCATGGATCAGGCATATATTGATTTTCTAACCACAAGGAGACAGATGGAGTTGAAGAAGGCTACAGAACAATATCCGGGCGTTATTATAGG
>JAKAYJ010000165.1 GCA_021816385.1 Thermoplasmata archaeon | reverse complement strand
CAACACCAAATCCCGCGAAATCCTGAATCATATACTCTGCAAAGCTGTGATTAATGACTCCAAGACCGGGTCCAAAAAGTAGTCCCAGTGAGATCAATATTGGAATTTCTACCAGGGATACCTTCCTTGCTATAGGAATAGAAAAAGATGCTATCACCAGTAAAAGGCTGAGTTGAATGAAGTCCTTACTTTCAAATGTCAGCATTTCTAATCTGTTTCCGGACCCCTTGGAAGATTTCTCTTGTGCATACTTGCCTCATACAGGGATTTAACCCGCTTCCCAACTTCGTTGTCCTGGAACCGTCCATTCCTGATGAAATAATCTACCTCCCTGTCAATTATTGAATAAGAAAAACCAAGCTCCCTCTCATCAGTCTGGTCTTTCCATAAACCTGCACTTGGAGGTTTCCGGATTATGCTTTCCGGGACACCCATCTCCGTGGATAGTTCCCTTACCTGTGTCTTTGTAAGCCCTATGATGGGTTCCACGTCGCATCCACCATCGCCGAATTTGGTAAAATAGCCCGTCACATATTCGGTCAGGTTTGTTGTTCCCACAACCATTCCGTTGTTCAAATTCGAGTAATAATAAAGCACAGTCATCCTGATTCTAGATTTCACATTTCCGAGAGATTTCATGTCCTTTATTTCTAGAAGATTGCTGAATGACTTGACTATGTTCTCTATGTATACTGTTTTTATCTCAATACCGGAAGCTTTCTCCAGGGCTATTATATCATTTAGATCATTCTGGCTTACAGACGATTCTGGAAGGAATATGGGTATTATTTTTTCCCTGGGGATGGAACGAGCAAGCAACATGAGTACTAGTGAACTGTCAATTCCACTGCTAACACCTAAAATTGCGGGTTTATCGTTCAGTGAAGATTTTAGAAAGTTAATTAATTTTTCCTTCTCAGATAGAGCCATGAAAAAGATATTAACTAACCAGTTAATTAATTATCCGTTGAATTTCTATACTACAAAAATATTTCACTTATGGGAAAGATCAGAAATTGAGTCTCTCCTCAATCCTGTCTATGGATGCCTTCATCATGTTGCTGAATAATACCGATGTTGTTACTGGACCCACTCCACCCGGCACCGGTGTCACAAAAGCTGCTTTGCCTGATATTGAGTTGAAATCAACATCTCCCACAATATTCCCCCCAACCTCAGTTGTACCAATATCTATGAGTGAAACACCCTCTGATATGTAACTCGCATCTATATAGCCCGGTTTTCCTATTGCAGATACAATTATATCACTTGATTTTGTAATTTCCTTCAGATTACGTGTTTTACTGTGACAGACAGTTACTGTAAAATCCTTATTCAGGAGTGCCATTGCAAGTGGTCTTCCTACTATTGTTGACCGGTTTATGATGCACACATCCTTATAGTGATCTTCACCCAGGCTCAGTATTATGCGTAATGCTGCATCAGCTGTCGCTGGAAGGATATACGGATATCCGATCATGTTCTTTCCCTGGGATTTTATTGATATTCCTTCAATATCCAGATATTCCGGGATTATCTGTTCTATGTAGAATGAATCCAGCCAGTATGGATAGGGTCGTTCCACTATTATTCCATCTGGATTGACCTCAGAAATTATGTTTTCCATTATTTCAAGTGGATTCCCATTTGAACCTGGTGAATTCAGGAAGAGTGGGAAAGTTTCTATTCCAAGCCTGTCAGCCTTCCGGATCTTGCTCCTTCCGTATACCTTTGTTTCTTCACTCTGCGTTGGATCTATTATGAGAAGCTTTGGTTTTCTGCCCTGTATGCTGACAAATCTCTCCACTAGCTTTTCAGTTTCCCTGTCTATGTTCCCTGAGAATGCCTTCCCATTAAAGATATCTGTTTTCATTACCATTCCTGCATCCTAATCCCATTTAATTACGCTTTTGATTTCTCCCTGTGGCTTCTTGTTGAACAGCCCCAGTTCGCCCGGGGCGAATTTATTAGTTATCATCCTGTTCAGCATGCCCCTGTGAAGTCGATTCCACTTTGAAAGATAATCCAGTGCTTTAAGGTAATGGACCTCGGCGGCATCTACAGAACCGGCTATGGTTATGTTTCTCTCAACAATAAAGTCAATGTCCTCCCCTGATAATCCTGCCTGGGGAGCTTTTCCGTTGGTTCCAAAGAGTATCAGGATACCGTTGTGGTTCATCTTTCTGAGGAACCTGAAAATTGTTGCCGGATCACCGCTGGTATCCACGATGAGGTCAAGCTTCATATCACCGGGAAACTCCGGTTCCTTTGATGTGTCCCTGAAATTAACTCCAAATGCATTGCAGAGTTCTGTGGGAATCTGGTCTATTGGATGCCTGTTGACCATGAATGTATTAAAGCCATAATCTCTTGCGAGGAATGAGTAAAGAAACGCTTCGCTACCGGTACCTATTATAAGTGCATTCTTACCATCAAATGTTGAGTAGATATTTTCATAAATGAATCTTGATCTCACTTTATCAAAAACCTCAAACGCCTTTACGACATTCTTCGTGGGTTCAGTCAGTACTGCAACTTCTCCAAGATCGACATCCTGTACCCTGACCAGATTGTAGTCGAATTCATTGAAAGAGTCTCTCATGAAACCGTGAAGTCCTGTGATTCCAGCTTCATGCTTATTTCCGTCTGAGCAGTTATCGGGCCTGCCTATCCTGCAGTTGGGGCAATCTCCTGGTCTTCTTACTATGGGAACAACCACGTCTCCCTTTTTGAATTTCTCCGATTTTGAATCTGTTACAATACATAATGATTCGTGCCCAATTACAAGAAAATCATATCCTTCAGGATTATATGCGAAGGAAAGTGCCCCATTCACCATGCCCCTATCTGTACCACAAATTCCAGTCATTAAGGGCTTGAGTGAAACGTTGCCTGGTGAATCCTTGATTTCAATCTTTTCATATTTTATTCCACCACCTGGTGCATTTGTTATATAAGCATTTACGGTCGTCATATATGATCAGTGTGTTATTTTTAAAAAACATTTGCCACTGAAATCCCCGTAAAAATTTATCCCCATATCAATAAAGATAAAATTAGAAATTTCGTATAATCAGAAATTTATAATGAGGTCAATAGGTTTTCCAGTTATTGAATTTTCAATACATTATCAGATCTGGTGACCCATCTTTTCCTTCTTTGTCATCAGATAGAACTTGTTGTATTCCGTCGTCTGGCTCTTTATGGAAATCCTTCCTGAAACGTTGATCCCGTTTTCTTCAAGAAACTTGATCTTTTCAGGATTGTTTGTCATAAGTTTCACACTCTTGATCCTGAAGTAATTTATCACGTCCACTGCGAATGTATAGTCTCTCTGATCTGCAGGCAGCCCCAGTTTAAGGTTCGCCTCAACGGTATCATATCCCTCTTCCTGGAGACTGTATGCCTTAATTTTATTCACCAGACCTATTCCCCTGCCTTCCTGCCTGAGATAGA
>JAKAYJ010000164.1 GCA_021816385.1 Thermoplasmata archaeon | reverse complement strand
GGAAGCATCCCCCATTCCGGTTTCGGACTGGGATTGGACAGGCTCGCCATGTGGATAATGCACCTTGGAAACATCAAGGATGCGATTCCTTACCCAAGAACAGTGAGAAGGTTGAAGCCATAATGGAAAATGATTTCATAAGGGCACTTCACAATGAAGAACACAGCAGCACGCCTGTATGGTACATGAGGCAGGCAGGAAGATATCTTCAGCAGTACAGGGACCTGCGTGAGGAGATGGGAATACTTGAACTGTGCCACAGACCGGAAAGAGCATCAGAAATCTCATACATTGCAGCCAGGGAAACAGGTGCGGATGCAGCCATAATTTTTTCTGATATCTCCATACCTATGGAGAACATGGGCTACAGCATAGATTTCGTTGAGGGAACGGGACCCGTATTTTCTGAAAAAAGAGAAGTGAATAATATTCCATCACATCCTGCAGCCGATGCAATCAAAGAATTCAGGAAAAATCATAATGATTTTCCTGTTATAGGATTCACAGGGGGCCCCTTCACTATATTCTGTTACATGGATGGAAAAAAGAAGGAAGATGCAAAAATAAGAATGATCACGGACAGGGAAAATTCCATGAGCATCCTGAAAAACATAGGAAAGATAATACAATCGGAGGCCATAGCGCAGGTTGAGGCAGGGGCGGATGCAATTCAGATATTCGACAGTTGGATTGGAATGCTCGGTCTCGATCTTGCCAGATCTGTGATTGAGCAGATAGTGGCTCCCATAGTTCAGGCAATAAGATCAAGAAATATTCCAGTGATATATTTCAGCAAGGGAACCTCCGCTTTCTTCAAGACAATCATGAAAACAGGTGCAGACTTCATCAACCCGGACTGGTCAGTCCCTGTGTCTAACTTTGACTCAGAGAACACAGGGATCCAGGGAAACCTCGATCCTGATATTGTTCTTCACAACCCTTCACTGGCAGTCCAGCTTGCAGGCAGCATGGCCTATTCCATGAAGGATCATAGGAAATACATTTTCAATCTTGGCCATGGGGTTCTTCCCGGAACTGACGTCCAGACACTTAGAGATATATCAAAAACGGTAAAAAAGGTGATTCTTTGAAAAGCGCCATAGTGCTGCTAGGATATGGGAGTCCTGATTCTAAGGGAAATATAATGGAATATCTCAGGGATGTATACGGTGGTAAAGAACCTCCAGAAAAAGCAATAGACGAAACATTGAAGAAATACTCTGTATTTGATTATGTTTCACCATCCACAGCCATACTGGAAAACCTGAGAAGACTGTTCCAATCCTATATGCAGGACTATGACGTGTTTCTTGCTTACAAACACTGGAAACCGTCTATGCAGGAAATTGCGACTGAGATTATAAAAAATAGATACGATGAACTTTTTCTCATGCCGCTTTTCCCTATAAGGAACAGGAGCATAATGAAAAGTTATAATGAACCTTTCATGAAGAATTTGGAAGGAACAGATCATGTCCGGGCCAAGGCACTTAATGGGATGGATAATATTTCTGAACTTAAAAGTTACTGGGCAGAATCTATCTCTAAGCTATACTCAAAGGGAAGCGACATTGTCATATTCACTGCGCACAGTCTCCCATTCAGAGTTCAGGATGAGAGGGAATATTACATGAATTTCGTAACAATGTCAGCAGAAATAGCTGAAAATGCAGGAATTGAGAACTGGACCTATGCATTCCAGAGCAGGGGATTCTACGGCACACATTGGCTTGAGCCCTCGATACAGAAGAGGGTTCAGGAATTGAACACAAAGCAGTTCAGCCGTGTTGATATAGTGCCGATTGGGTTTTTCTATGATCATCTTGAAGTACTTTACGATATGGATACCCTCATAGGAAACAAGATAAAGGAGATGGGAATCGAATACAGAAGGGTACCACTTCCCAACGATTCGATGGAATCCATCAACATACTGAAAAAAGCGGTGGAGGTGTTAAATGACAGTAAATAAGATATATTTCTCATACGATGCAAATGATTATGTCAAGGAAATTGCAAAGAAGCATACGGAAAGTGATATAACAATCTATGGAAGGAAAGATGGTGATGACATAGTGACAATATTCTCTCCTGACAAGTTCCCTGACAAGATACAATCCCTCACGGATGCATTGTTTCTTTCCCAGAGTTCTCTCATAGGCGTGAACAATATAGACAGGTCTCTTGGAGAGATCATAATTGCATCTGATCTCATGAATAAGGAGAACGGATACATAATCCCAGGAAGCAACATAGAACCATCTCTGCTTGAAAGGATACTGAAGGGTAGTGTCATGGAAAAATATCAGAGATTCAATGGAAAACCTATGGAGCTTCTAACATTTCCATGGAATCATTCATGGGAAACTGGAGGGAAGACATCCATTTTGATAGATCACTTCTTCATGGTGAAAAGTGTTGGAACCGTGGCACTGGGATTCGTGCTCTCCGGGAAGGCAGCAAAACATCAGTCTCTGTACCTGAATCCTTCAGGAAAGACCGTGCAGATAAGATCCATACAGATGAATGATATTGATGTTGATGAGGCTCCTGCTGGCTCAAGGGTTGGACTCGCTTTGAAAAATGTCGATGTTGATGAACTGGAGAGAGGAAGCATCCTGGAGGAAGAGAAGAGGAAACCCGTGGAATCAATCATGGGTGACGTGATATACCATAGGGCAGTCCCTGAAGCCATGAGAACGGATGGCGAGGTATTCCTTGCAGGCCACATGAGGTATCAGCGCGGATTCCTTAAAGGAAATGAGGTGGTGATGGACAGGCCCATACTACAGGAGAAAGAATACCTTCTAATAAGGCCTAATTCAAAACCCAGAATAATAGGGAAAATAAAGTTGTGAAAATATCACTGAATCTTTTTACGAAGGCTGGATGCTGAACCAATGCCATGCCTCATGTGATATTTCCCCTCAATTCTCCAGAGGTTTGATTCTACTATCTCTGAGGCCTCATTAATGCTATCAGCCATTGCAAGAAGTGCAACACCTCTTGAACCTGTCATCTGCGGCTCTTCCATCGTGCCCTTCACAGAGCCATAGTATATCTTGAAGTGTTCAGGGAGGTGGGAATTGTTGATCCTGAGAGTTCCGGGTACCGGATGATCAGGATATCCTTCGGAAACAGCATACTTGAGCACTGATGCCCTGTTTTTGAAGTGAATCGATGCTGTGTGAAGATTTGTATCACCCAGTGAAATCAACGTATCAACTATATCTCCATCAAAAAGAGCCATGCAGTTTATTCCTTCAGGATCAGCCATTCTTCCGTTGAATTCTATTATTTTCACTTCGGATTTTGTCTGCATGAACTGACCATAAATGACTCCCCTAAACATGGTGCCTTCTGAATAAAGGCTGCTCAACACTTTCTTCACAATGTCTTTTGCCTTCTCCACGCTGTCTTTCCTGATGAATGGGAGACCCATGTCCCTGCCCGTTATT
>JAKAYJ010000163.1 GCA_021816385.1 Thermoplasmata archaeon | reverse complement strand
TCGACTAAAAAAGGAGCCTGGAAAGGACATAATAATGGAGGGCGAGCCTTCGCTGGCCCATGATTTTATCCAGAGAAGGCTGGCTGATGATTACAAAATCCTAGTGATGCCGGTGATTTACGGAAAAGGTCCCCATTATTGGGGTACTATGAAAGATCAGGAGACGCTGAGGCTGATCAGTGTAAAGAAAATGGTGCGAGGTGAATTGATTCTTCATTATACAGGCGCCAGGTAAACGCTGGTATGGATTAAGCATTAACCTGTTCAAAAGGGGCTTTTCATCATAAGATGATCACTTAACTGGCAGTCATTAAACAGCTATAGTTCAAACAGAAATTATATGCTTGTTATTGGGCCTTTGCCATTCTCATATCATCCTTCAGTCTCCGATAATTGAGAAATTTCCAGAAATACTCTCACTGAACTATTGCTATTAAAGGAGAGGTAATTTCCAGAATGACCACTGAAGTGTTATTGGAATTCGCTTTGAAGATTACTTCGAGAGGAGTATAATTAATATTGGTAAGATTTATGGAAATATGTCCTGAAGCATAGGAACAATAACCGGTGTTGAATACCATTGGCCCGGGTACGAAAACCGGTAGAGTATAATTTGTTAAAATACCCATTTCTGCTGTTGCGTTGTGTGGAACTTCAGTTATTAAAACAAAGGAAAAATACACAGTAACGCTACCAGGCCCAAATGGCACTGATTCAGCATAAAAAGACTGGTTTGGCTGCAACTCAATCATATCATCGGTTTGAAGTATAATGCTTTGTGAGCCTTTAAGAAATCCATTATCGTTTCCCTGTGTTTTTCCCATATCAAAGCCGACTTCGAAAAAACCTACAGAAGCCACAACCATGATGGCTGCAATCAAAATGGCTACTATGAGTTCCCTTTTTACCATCTTCGAACTTAAAACTATTCAGCATAAATAATTTTGTAGATAAATATGTAAAACTGCTGTAATGGTAACCTTGGGACGAGGGGCTCAGAAACCTCAAAACATGTACACTATTTATCTTGTTGAAGAAATAACGCCCTGGGGTATTATTACAAAACTAAGCAATCTATAGAATGAGTCCTGTCCGTATTAACTAATAGTTATGATAAAACAGTTGCATTATATACTACTATATTGACCATGCTCGGCAGGAACTACATGGAAAGATGAGAATGGGAATAGGATAACGCACTTTAATCTATTGAAAAATACTGACATAAAGAGATGGTATGAAAATCTGAAAGAAAATCCCCACTTACAACAGGAGTATATCTCAGGGGAATGGGATTCTACTGCAGAAAGATGAACACAGCTCCTGGGAGGATATTAGAGGACGCTGAGGCCGTAAAGCCACTACAGGATCAGTTTATGGACTTATCAGGATGATGAAAGGCTTCCAAATTCAGGTTCCGTCTATAGAGGGGATGACAGAGCATCGAATGTATATGTTGGAATATTCGTTATGTCCGGAACTCCATTATTCCTGAAGTATATCGACGAGGACTTCTGGAATATAGGCATAGGAACCCGTTTGAATTTTCTCCCTTATGAATCGCTCCCTCCTTCAGATATCCTTCCGGATCCGAAGGAAAGGGAGCTGATAGTGGATGACTTCCGAGCTGACCTTCTGAAACTCAGGAAAATCGTTAAGGTCGAATGGCGTCCTGAGGTGTAACAGGAGAGACACATGCCAAATTGTATACATTTTTTTCTCAAATTTTGTATACGTTTTAGGTTGTGCTTCCAATCCTATTCCTGTCCAATCAGGATATACAAATTTGGCAAAAATCTCAATCTTCTTTGCTTCCGGATACATTCCCTCTATGATTTCGTAGGATTTTTCTGGATTCCTGCTGTGATCTGTTCTCTTCTCCTCCATATTTCATTATGGCTTGAATTTAGGAGTAGGATAGTTTCCTTTTTTTCGCAAAGAGCAGGATTTCATGCTGTTGCCTTACATTGTGGCCTAAATCTACGTACTTTTTGTTCCAAATAACCTGATTCTTATTCTCAAAATCCCATCTTCGTATAATTTTCATCGCATCCTCAACCTTAGAGGATGGCGATCACGGAAACAGGATTGCTTTTTTCTCAGTGATATTCTGAACAGGAAGATTATAGAATTCCGGAGTGGTCATCTGCTTATAATAATACGAAATCCTGTCCTCTTTACGATTGCTTCGATATCGTAAGTGTAATGCGGATCCGCTAAAATAAGATCGAATTTATCTGTAGTAGTATTCAGAAATTCTGCGATAGAAGACTGGACTGGAGACGCCGCGCCCTCAGGGAAAATGAGCTTGAAGAGGTGACCGAAAGGATAAAGGCCAAGATCTAGAACCATGAAGGCGAGATGCTTGAAATGAAATGACTGCCCACTTCCAGTCTGTTACTTCTGTAATATGGCCTTGGGAAAGTTCTTATAGTACCATCGGCATGGAAAGTGGAAGAAATGGGTTACACACCACAGATGTCCGAAGATGAAGTCAGGATAAGAAAGCAGTGGCATGATTCAGTATACAGAAAAATGGAAGATCAGAAGACTGTTCACAGGCAGTACCTGGGAAGGAAACTTGTCATCCCCAGGGAAGTGACCCCCCCAGCATGGATGTCAAAGCTTCTGGGAAAAACTATCCTGGAAGAGATCAGGGAAAGCGATCGTGTTCTGGACATGGGCACCGGCAGTGGAATAAATGCCATTCTTGCAGCCTCTAAATCCGGGCATGTTCTCGCAGTGGACTTAAATCCATATTGCATTGAAACAGGGCGAAAGAATGCTGTACGCAATGGCGTGGCGTCAAGGATAGAATTCAGGGAAAGTGACCTTTTCAGCAATGTGGACGGAAAATTTGATCTCATAATTTTTGATCCGCCATTCAGGTGGTTCACACCAAGGGATATCAGGGAAGCAGCAGTTGCCGATGAGAATTTCAGGAGCATGACGTCATTCTTTAAAATTGTACTAGATTACCTGAAACCAGACGGCAGAATACTAATAATCTACGGAGACTCAGGGGACATGAATTATTTCCGTAGCCTCATGGACAGCCTGAATTGTAGCAAGACTCTCGTCAGGTCACGGTACATTGAGCGCTATGGCAGGAAATGGGGCTATTATGTCTGGAAGCTTTCAAACTAAAACGCTTCCCGGATTTTAAGTGCATTTCTCAAAAGCGAAAGAGACATCCCAAATTACACGCCTTCACCCGAAATATCTCCAATTTAGAAGTGGGGGAGCCTCCATTTGGAAGTGCGGCCTGAAAGCAGAAATACCTTATATGCATGTAACATTTTTATGGTTGTGGATTTAGTATTTTACGTATTATTCCAAAAAACTAAACCGTATATAGAATGGGTCTGTCCGGATTTGGACCGGAGTTTCCAACTCCCGAAGCTGGAAGGATACCAGGCTACCCCACAGACCCTGTGATCGAGGAAAGGCTGCAGCCTTAAT
>JAKAYJ010000162.1 GCA_021816385.1 Thermoplasmata archaeon | reverse complement strand
CTTCCTGACCTTTTTCTCATTCTGAAGGCCAAGTAAGGGTATTGAAATGAATGCTGCCGTTGATAGCAATCCAGTATTTCCAAAGGCCTTACTCATATTCTTAAGAAGTGGAAGAAGTATGCCAGAGACATACTTTCTTGATTCCGGGTTCCTCATCATTGTTATTACAGCAGATGGGGCATCCTGTTTCTTGATCTTTCCCTGTATAAGCAGCCTGATTATTTTTTTGTGATTCTTCTTCCCACTTATCCAGCCCATTGCCATTATGAGAGTTTCTCTATCGGAATCGTCTTCTGCCTCCTCCAGTTTGCCTACCATTTCAGCCAGGTCCCTTGAAACTACAGCCTTAGACACGGCTACCAGCTCCCGTTCATCAGGTTTCAGGTTGAAATAATCGTTGAATTTTTCAGACCCTTTCATTGCAAATTCGTGATTTATCTTAGCATATGCAATCTTCGCTTTCTGGATGGTAATCTGATCAAGCAGGGACAAATCACTTTTTTTGGTTGATCCATTTTCAATTATTGTCTGAAGTATTTCACTGCTGGACCTTAAAAATTCATGCCTGTCATACAGTATACCATTTAATCTGTCAAGGTTATTAACCAGGAGAAGAGAAGAAGGTGTTGAGAAAGATTTTGCCGCCTCACGTGCAGATGCAAAGAATTTTTCAATGGTCATTCTACCGGATACCAGCTGGAAATAGTTATCGCTCACAATCTCAACCTTATCCATTGCGTCCATCTTCTCCATTTTTTCCTTCAAACTGTCCAGCATCTTATCTCCGTAGTTTGTCTGGTAGTATCCGGTTCCCATGAAATTTATCTTCTCAATTCCTTCGATCTCTACTTCAATATTCTTATCTTCCATCAGGATTTTTATTTCACCTTTTTCTGTCTGGATGAAAACCGGGATCTTCCATAACTTTTCACTCTTCGCACCAGATAGGAGGAACTGCTGCTGTTCCAGTTTCAGTGTATTTCGGTCATAATTCACTTCTATTATTGGAAATCCTGATTGATTAATCCAGTTATTCATAATTGAGGATATCTTCAAATCAGAACTTCTTTCAAGTTCAGTCCAGAGATCATTTCCTTCAGCATTTCCATATTGAAATTTTTCAAGGTAGGAGGTAAGTCCTGCCCTGAATTTTTCATCACCCATATAATGATGTATCATCCTGAGAATACTTCCCCCTTTTCCATAGCTTATATCATCAAACACCTGTTCTATATCCTCCGGTTCCTTCACCTCTACATTAATTGGATGGGAACTCACGAGTGCATCGCTTACCATGGAACCTACCGTTTCATTCAGGTAATATGTCTTTTCTTCTTCATATTCAGGGAAAAGCCTATTTACGCAGAGGGAAGACATAAATGTGGCAAAACTCTCATTCAGCCACAGATCATTCCACCATTTCATTGTTACAAGGTTCCCGAACCACTGATGTGCTATCTCGTGAGCAATTACAACTGCAATCAGTATTCTTCCTTCGGAATCTGTATTCTCATTGTTTAACAGGACATCTTCCCTGAATGTTATGGCACCCCAGTTTTCCATTGCTCCGGCGGCAAAATCAGGAACGGCTATCAAATGCATCTTTGGAAGAGCATATGGAATTCCAAAATAGTCTTCATAGAAAGTGATACACTTATCAGCGACTTCGAGTGGGAAGTCATCAGATCTCATCTCATTCCCTGGTCTTGCAAGGATAAGCTCGCATTTTCCGTGGTTTCTTGATCTTGTAATGAATTTTCCAACACCGATGTATAGAAGATACGTTGACATGGGGGGTGTTGAATCAAATTTTATTTCCATTGAACCATCAGCTATCTTCCTGTTGGATATCTGAGGCATATTGCTAATTGCATCCTGCCCCTCCTTTACTACGAGGGTAATTTCAAATTTCGATTTAACAGATGGATTATCGAGGCACGGAAAAGCAGAAGAGGCATCATTGGATTCAAACTGTGTTGTTATCATGGACTGAACTCCCTTCCCGGCCCTGTATAAACCAGCCAGTCCTTCACCATATTTTCTCCTATAAGAAATCTCCAGTTCAACTTCCCCGGGTTTTATTTTGTCTATAATTACCTTTCTCTTTCGTTCATCATATGCAAAGGGGGCTCCGATGCCATTAACGAGCATTTTTTCTATATCCAGTTCTCTGGAGTCAAGTATCAATTTCTCCTCCTCAGTCTTGAGGTGGATATTGCACACTCCACTGAACTCATTATCATCCAAAAAATTCAGTGACAAAGAATATTTATCTACAGTTGCATTCACTTAATATTATTTTTATATTATATTTAGTTGTTGCCAAATGTGTATGGAGATCAGTGACCCTTAAACCAGGAAATATATTCTTGAAAGAATAAAAAGTGAGGTATTATATTACCTGATCAGTGCTCTCTCCATCTTGTGAGATATTTTGCAATGGCAAAGTACACAGCCGTTTCAACCAGCATGATTACAACCATTGTTATGAACTCAGAATAGTTCCATGGTTCAAGGCCAAAGAATATCTGGGCAGATACTGCTGCAGGTGTTGCGGGTGATAGTGAAAGTGCATATATCAGTCCATTCTGCCCGAACTTCCCAAGAAGGTATGTGTATGGATAGAACGTAGGAGGTATTACAGTCATTACTATGGAAAGGATCGAAGTGATTCCCCATATATTCCTGACGTGGTTCACCAGGCTTGATATGATAAAGGAAATTGCAGATGTAGAAAGAATAAGGATGAAGATAAGAAATAGCATGTAAAGTGCTGTAAAAATGTTGTATAAATGATAATATGAGCCCAGGAAGCTGTAAACTATTATTCCAGGAATGGAGAAGGCCAGGAAGCTCAGGGTCATACTGAGCATATAATCTATTGGCGTAACCTCACTGGCCACGTACATTTCCTGTATCCTCAGCTGAAGTCTCATGAATGTGGCATCTCCTGCACTTTGAAGACCTATGGATGCTATCAGCGTTATCATTCCACCGACTACTGCATACTGCACAAGTGCACCCTGAGTAAGTACATAAACAACAAACAGGAGCGTAAGTGGTGTTACAAGTGATGCTATGATATAGGATGGGCCCCTGACAATTACCTTTACACCATAATACCATGCAAAGGTAAAGATGAATTTAAGATTCAAGATCAACACCCCTCATTATGAACAGATCGTCAAGAGTGATTTTCTTCACAGTCTTGCCCTCCCGTATGTATGTTTCAGAATTTTCAATTGCATCATATTTGACGTAAATCCCACCTACCTTGAATGAATCTGAAAGTTCTGTCTGAGATTCAACCCTCACCTTCCCAGAGAACCTGGATAGCAGTTTCTTTACAGTCCCCCTGTCTATAATATGGCCACTATCCTGAAGATACACAACATCTGACAGATTTTCTGCCTCTTCCATATAATGGGTAGTCAGCAGGACATTGCCTGACAGTTTTTTAAT
>JAKAYJ010000161.1 GCA_021816385.1 Thermoplasmata archaeon | reverse complement strand
CCCTCAACAGCGAGGCCAGTGAATCAGACTTTCCCTTCCCTTCACCACCCCTCTTTGATATATCCATCAGTTGTTTTGATACATCGTCATACTCCTGTCTCAAATTTCTCGTTTCACGATCAAGACTGTTGAATCTTTCTCTAAGTTCCTCAAGAAGTTTTTCCCTGTTTTCCAGTTCAGAAAAGTTGAATGTTTTCCTGGTCCTGTTCATGAATCCTCCTGATATTGCACCACTAGCCTCAAATATGTCCCCATCAAGAGTCACAATTCTAACGCCTGTCATATACTTCTTTGCACTTTCAGGAGTATCGACAACAACAGTATCCTGGAACGTGTACCATATGGCGTTAGCATAAACATCCTGGCACTGAATCTGCTGGCTCAGTAGGGAAGTTGAACGGTCCTGCTGAATAATAGTAAGGGCCTTACCTCTTGGTCTTCCAGGCAAGATCTTATTCAGTGGAATAAAGGTTACACGTCCGAGCTTCTTCTCTCTCAGTAATTCAATGCATTCCTGGGCCACATCTTCATTATCAACTACTATGGAATTCAGTCTTCCACCTGCTGCTGCCTCCACAGCAAGCGCATACCTGTCGTCATAACTTATGAGTTCTCCTATGGATCTGTGTATTCCAGATATGGCTCCTCTTGCCTTTGCTTCCATTATTGCAGAAATGGATTTGTTGGCGAAGCCCTGGGAGCCCATTTCAGATCTCATTCTTTCCACTTCCTTTCCGAGGGAATCCATTTTTGATCTAGTCTCTGTTCTTTCTCTTTCTCGATCCTTGATCTGGGATTGCAGTTCATAATATTTCTTACTCAGGGACTCGTTCCTGGACCTGTTTCCTCCCTCGTCCTTCTTGATCTGGTTTAACTGCCATTGAGTTTCAGATAATCTGTATTTCTCGTTTGTAAGGCTCTCTTCTTTAATACCAAGCTTTGTTTCTATTCCCTTGAATCTCTTTGATTCCTCAGACTCCTCTCTTCTTATTTTTTCAGTAATATTTGAATTCTCTTTAAGTTCCTTCTCTATAATAGTCAGCTCATCAGTTGCCTTCCTGTACTCTTCTGTCTTATTTCTCTGAAGTTCTATCTTCTGATTTATCTGGGCCCTCAGAGAAGTTTCCCTATATTTCAATTCTTCTTCCCTGCTCATGAGCTCATTAAAGGACTTTGCAAGATTATCTATCTCCTCATCTATCTCTTCGATCTTGCCTGTATTTGTTTCTATAAGACCACGTTCTTTATCTATATTCATGCTGATGTTTGAAGCATTTATTTCTGCTCTGGCTCTTTCCAGTTTTTTGGATTCTATACCTTTTCTTATACCTTCAAGTTCCTTCTGAATCCTTTCTCCAATTCCTTTCTCTATTTCCATTCTCTTCTGCGTGAGTGTCTCATGTTCTCTGGTTAGATCATCCAGTAGGGCCTTAATTTCAGCCATTTTCTTTTCACTCTCTTCCATTGATTGCTGATGGCCACTGAGATCTATCTCAACTCCACGGATCTGGATGGAGAGGGCAGTGGCTTTTAAATCAACAATTTCACTGTTAAGACTCTTATATTCTCTCAGCTTTTCAGCCTCTTTCTCTATTATTGCAATATTTTCTTCAATCTCTGTTCGCAATGTTTCTGACGCAAGTATTGTCTTATCGATCTCATCGATCTTTTCTTTTGCAGAATTGATCCTCATATTGTAGGCATCTATTCCTGCTATGGATTCCAGCAATTTTCTTCTTTCATTTCCACTGACATATATAAATTTATTTATGTCTCCCTGCAGGACGAAGCTATAGGAGTCCAGCTGGATTCCGATATTTTCGAGAAACCTGTCAACCTCACTGTGCTTTGATCTCTTGCCATTTATGAAATAAGTACTGTTTATTTCATTACCACTCTCTTCAATAACTCTTGATATTTCCACTGTTTCAAAAGATTCATCATCTCTATCTTCGACAAATACTGCCTTGACCTCTGCCTTGGAAACCTTCTTATCCCCATTGCCAGGATTGTGTATTAAATCATCGAGTTTGTCAGCTCTCACAGTCTTGGATGATCTTGTACCGAGGACAAACAGTAGGGAGTCACCTATATTGCTTTTCCCACTACCATTGGGACCAGCTATCATGCTCAATCCTGGCCTGAAATCTATCTTCATGCCCCTATGGCAGAAAGATTTGAAATTTTTAATTTCTAAGCTGTATAGTCTCAAAGTTCACCCCGTCAGACAACTGTATGATATTATTACAGAAATATAAATATTTATGCATTGTTAATCACATCTTCCTTAGGTTGATTACTGAGTAGCTCCCTGGCTGACGATTTTAGATGCAGAAATTCGCCTACAAGAATTCCCAGGGATATAGCCAGGCTTGCATTGACCGCTGTCAGAAGATAAATATTAGTTGTGTTAAGAACAAATTCAAGAACGATCCTTATCAAATAGAGCATTAGCGTCAGGAAGAGTACCCACGTGGACCTTTTATACATCAGTACTGTTCCTTCCCAGTAAACAGTTGATAATGATCCTATCCTGTCGCCCAGTATAAATCCCGGGATTATCATAATTGCTGCTATCAGGTCATAAATGACAAATGAATAGAGGACCGCCAGAAAGTATATCAGAAGAAGTGCATAAATAACAGGAGTTGTTAAAATTCTACGTAATGTATAAGGTCTGCCATTGATTCCTCTCTTAATCCTTCTGTAAATAAGCAGACCGAAAATCGCAATCAACAGTATATAACTATAAATATCACTGCCTGAATTCGAACTCTGAGTTGTAAACGTTAATACTAGCACAAAATATAATGTATCTAATATATTTAAATTTTTGAGAAAGATATCCGCTGAGCCTGCAATGTGTAAGAATTGTCAAACTTCAGTTTTTCGAAAGAGAGTAAAGTAATCACAATCAGGTGATCAGTCCTCCAGAACCGAAGAGAATCAAAGCCAGGAGAGAAATAAGGTTTGAATCTCCAGCACTTTCTGTTTGAAGAGCAAGTTAGATGCTTTCAACAACTGATACTGAAAACATAATAACAAAGATTGAATTTTCCCCTCATGGTATCATCTTTCAAGGTTACATTTCTCGGAAGTGGGGGTTCTTGGCCATTTCCAGGGAGGTCATTGCCGGCAGTAGTGGTTCAGTTAGATGATTTTGTATGCATGTTTGATTGTGGTGAAGGAACGCAGAAGCAGATAATGAAAAGTGGAATTTCTTTCATGAAAATAGATAGTATATTTATATCACATTTTCACGGAGATCATTTTCTGGGCATACTTGGTCTGATCCAGAGCATGTCATTTAATGGAAGGGAAAAACCGCTAAAAGTTTATGGACCACCCGGGGCTATATCAGTCCTTACAAGAGCATTCAATGTAGGTTATTACACTCTTGGATTTGAAATACTCATAAACGAGATACCATTCGAAGGAAAGCTCCAGACTGAATTTTTTACTCTTGAAACAATCAGG
>JAKAYJ010000160.1 GCA_021816385.1 Thermoplasmata archaeon | reverse complement strand
TGAAGTCTATATATTCCGGCATTCAAAACGTTATTGGGACGCAGTCTTCCTTCATTGCTTTGGCCAGGACTTCTCCTGCAGGCTCCAGTTTGACACCTTTTTCGGTGAGTGTTTGGTCAATCTTGTGCTGCTGGGCTACGAATATGCATGCGGTTCTGTACATGTCAAGTTCTGCGGCTTCTTTCAGCATTCCATCAATATCTTCTCCGCCCTTTGCGATCATTTCTTCGCTGGGGCCAAAGAAGAGTAGCCTCACGTCGCTGGCCCGTCCTTTCTTTTTCATGTTTATGGCCATCCTTAGACCGGCAAGTGCCTTTCCTCTTGCTTCCATACCACTGGAAATTATGAATATCATTTTTAGTTCTTCTGCCATGAATCAAGATTCACGTGTCATATTTATACTTGTTTTCCTTTTATCATGCGGATGTATTTACAAGAATAGTAAAGATTTGATCTCTCACTGCCTGAAATACAATTTAGAAATTTCTGCAAGCCTAATCCCAAAGAAACATAGAATATTCCTCCAGAGAGAATTTCAGGCTGCGGTCAACCAGCCAATCGCATCTCGATGAGAGTTGCAAACTAATTTAGTCAGGAGGGATGGTTGACCAGAATTCCCCATCAAATATTCAGATTCATACATGCAGTGGTGGCAATATTTTTTAACCATTTAAAATATTCTGAGTAATGGAAGATAAGATTTTCAGATCAAGTGCACATCCCACCATGGGAATTGTCCTGCTTGGTGGCCTTAAGGATAATGTGAGCAGGCACCCTTATCATGATTCTGCAGGAATTGCATATTCCCTTGTGGATAAAGATTCAGTTGCAAAGACTGAATTGACCATATCCAGAGATCACAGGGACAGTTTCATCAATAACGAAAAAGTGGACATTAATGGAAGCAGATCGCCTTTGAGGGTCATTGAAAGATACAGGAAGCAAATCAGTGAAAAGTATGGAATGGATAATATCTCAGTCAACTCATGGAATGAAAACATTATAAGTGGGAGTTCTGATGCGGGAGCAGCTGCTCTTCAAAGATGCATCAATGATGCTCTTCCTGAAATTTCTTCAGATCAAATGGAAATTGAAATGAGAAAAGTTTCAGAGAGTGTGGGAAGAAGTTTCTATGGTGGATTGACCGTAACTGAGAATCACGAAAGGCCAATCACCACCAGGATTCTCGAGCATGAAAGTTTTTCAGGTTTCACCATTATCAGCGCAGTATTCCCTCACACCCGGAAGCCATCTGACGACATACATTTCAACCAGCCAAAGAGTCCAGCATATCCAGAAAGAATCAGTAAGGCAAATTCGAGGATAATGGAATTGAGGTCTCTTGCAGAGGAAAAAAATATTGAGGGGATATTCGAACTGGCCATGAAGGACACAGATGATTATCATGCACTGAATGAAAGAGTCGGTGTTGAGATCATTACAGATGAAATGAGGGTTCTTTTGAGGAGCATTGGGAAATGGCGTGAGGAAATATGGATGACTTACATAGTTACCGGGGGAAATAGCGTTTTCATCCCATGTCACAGGGAAGATAGTGAGGAGATCAGGAATCTTGTATCAAATCACACTGCGAAGATGTATGAGCTCAAGGTTGCGGGCCCCGCAACTTCAGGCTTTTGATTTTTTCATCTTTTCCTTTCTTTTGAGCAGTTCAAGAGAGAAGGGAACAAAGATGATAAACGCAGTCAACACAGACAGGTAATAATTTGAATAAATGGGTACCTGATCATATCCATTCCACATTCCAAATGCACCCAAAAGATAGAGTCTGTATAAGCCAACCAGGGGGAGATCCCCCCTTGCAACTCCAACAACATCAGTGAAATTTACAGGAGAATATGTGGAACCATTATTCTGGAAGAGAATATTCTGATCAGCTGCAACATAGGCTATTATTGTTTTATTCCTGAGGTGAATTGAGTCAGAAATTGTCGAGGCAATCAGGTTGTGATCACCCATCGTAATAAATCCAGATACCCCAGAAAAATGAGAGATATTGACATATAGGTTTCTGTGCGAAGTGCCCACATCCTGAATGATCACGTAATTGTCTGAAACAGTGATCCATGACTGGTTTGTATATCCATGTATATCTGGCATTCCTAAATTCCATGTGAGAAAAAACATTGCTCTGTGTATTATTACTGAGCCTTCATAGTTTTTGTAAAGGAGCACATCTCCATAATCACCATAGGTCTGCATCCCCGTTGTTCTACCCTGGACATATGTGGTGATGCTTGAGATGGTTGAAACCTTTTTCACTATGACCATGCTCCCCGTTTCTATAGTTCCAAATTGAAAATATTGTGAATGTTCCATGCTTGAGGATTCAACAACCGAAATAGGGGGCCAGTTTCCGGAATATAGCGTGATGGATAGAAGGATAATGATGAATCCGGCAAGAATCATAACATGAAAATATTTCCTCACTATCTTCTTTGAACTCATAAACAGAAACAAGGGAAAATAATAAATTCATTGATAACATTTATGTTCCAATGGCAGACAAGAAAGATGGATTCCAGTCAGGAGCAGGTTTAATCAGGTATTTTGACGAAGAGGAAATTGAGGGGCCGGCACTGGATCCAAAGCTAGTTATTTACATAGGAATAGTAATGGGCATTGTGGTCTGGCTTGCGCAGTATTTCTGGCCAGTTTAATTCTTCAATTACAATTCGCTAAAGAATTTCAATCATTTTCCAGGCCCTTTTCATAACAGTAGAATCTTCGTCTGGTATCTGTCAGGCATGTCTTAACATTAATGAGTGATTCTTCTTTTAAATGCTTTAGAGAACCCATTAAAGTCCTCTTTGACAGTCCGGTCTCCTTCATCAGTGTTTTCACATCTGCAATCTTTATACTCCTGAGGGTTATGAGTATTAACCTTGAAGATGGTGTAAGTTCTTTAAATTTTTCTTGAGTTATCGTAAGCACTCGATTTATTTTGTCCTATAAACGTTACGGTCATTTTTTCAGAATGTCTTCAACCTTAATCGCAGGATGAATACGAAACAAAATGCATAGATGTTTGTAAGGCAAATAGAAATATATCCTGTCCAAGAGAGTGAAAAGAAGCAACAAATCCACCTGTGATACAGATAATCTCCTAATATGGTACAAAAAACCGAAAGAGTGAATTGGCAGGAGAGATAGAAAGAAGATTGAGGCGACTGCTGAACATTAAGGAACTTGAAGTGAATACTGGCAAAATGGAGATTTTGCCAATGAAAATGTTTCGTTCTACATACTCCTGCTTCCGATATTTGTAAAAGGCATAGGTCCATTATATACTGACAGGAACAGCATGCCAAATGAACGATGATATCTAATAGGGAGATCCCGAGAGAGATGGTGACTCCAAAAACCCATGTGATTTAGTTTTTTTGACTGTGCTTGGTTCTGAAATTTATGGCTTGAACATTCTTCCATTAATCATTATAAATTACATTTATGTATTAAAAAA
>JAKAYJ010000008.1 GCA_021816385.1 Thermoplasmata archaeon | reverse complement strand
TCTGCCAGGTTTATATCCAAGCTCTTTCAGTTTTTTATGTTCAGGATTGTAATAGTGATCCTCCTTTTCGACCCTTGGATTGGGATAATGCCTTATTTCAACATCCCTGTCAAATAATGCCTTTGCTCTCCTGCTTACAAGTTCAGTCAGTTCGTTGATGGAATAGTGCTCGTCAAACTGGTTGTATACCCTGTACTCACCATCTGCAGGCTCCTTCTCAATGCCCAGTGTAAGGCATGAAATGCTGTCATCAAGTGAAAGAAATCCCCTTCTCTGGTTCCCTTTTCCGTATGCTGTCAGAGGATAACCCAGTACAGCCTGTGTGCAGAACCTGTTCAGTGCTGTACCCCATACCTCATCAATATCAAATCTTGTATGGAGATCGTACTTTTTGATCTCACTGGTTTGCGTGCCGTACACCACACCCTGCATCACATCTGTTATCTTCAGCTTCCACACCCTGTTTGCAAACATCAGGTTGTTTGTATCATGCACCTTGCTCCAGTGGTACCAGGAACCTGCAAACTTTGGGAAAGGCAGATAATCTTCCCTGCCGTTGTATTTTACATTGAAGAATCCCTCAGGAATATCAATATTCGGTGTACCGTATTCACCCATGGTTCCAAGCTTTAGCAGATGGGCTTTGGGTACAATATCCTTCATCGCATAAACCAGGTTTAGTGTGCCACCCATGTTCTGCATCAACGTCTCCCTTGCCTGTGACAGTCCGATCATGGAGTAGGGTGCAGATCTCTGCTCTGCTAGATGCACGAAAGCATCTGGTTTTGTTTCGCTGACAACCCTGTAAAGAAAATCAGGATCGTTCACATCTCCCTTATAGAATTTTATTTTTCCAAGCCCCTTTTCTTCTGCTGTTTTGATCCTATCTTCCATTGATGATATTGGCGTGACTGAATCAGAATTTACCTCTGAAACTCTCCTTCTTGTGTAAAGTGAATCAACGCCTATGACCTCATGTCCCCTGCTCATGAGCCTCATGGCCAGTGGCCATCCTATGTAACCGTCAATTCCAAGTATTGCGACTTTCATTATTTTAGGGAAAGTTAATCCTCGTTATAATATATTCCAATTGATTAGTGATCGGGATAAAGTTATTAATCGTCAAAAATGTATATTTATGAAAAAGTATTATATTTAAATACAATCGGTGAACATGTCCCTGGGAGTATCTTTCGTTGATGTATTTTTTCCACTTTTTATAGTAATAGACCCCTTTGGGACCATGGCCCTTTTCCTTACCATGACATCAGATTATTCCGAGCAGGAAAAAAGGACTGCTGCCAAGGATGCTTTAATCTATGGAAACCTCATACTTGTATTTTTTACTGTGGCCGGTTATTATGTACTATCTTTAATGGGAATATCAATCAACGCCATAGAGATTGCAGGAGGGATCATTCTACTGATAATGGGAATTGAAATGGTAAGAGAAGGAGATCGCCCGAAATCAACGGGCAAGACCTTCAAGAACCCGGACCTTGGAATTGTTCCATTTGCAACACCATTACTGGCTGGCCCTGGTGCAATTTCCCTTGTTATAATACTGGCAAGAAAAAGTTATGTTTCCATGGGCTATACCATTATTTCTGTCGTTATCATATTCGTGGTTGTTCTCGTCCTATTTTCCTTTGCTACACCAATATCAAAAGCACTTGGCGATAAGTCCATGAAAGCAATTACCAGGATTTTCGGTCTTTTTGTTGCTGCTTTTGCGATACAGTTCATGATTACCGCAGTAACAGCACTTTTAGGATGAAAAGAAGAGAGTATATTTTTCAGTCTATTGTGAATTCCTTTCCATTGTATGGCAATATCACGTTGTAATTCCCGAGATCATCCACAATGGCCTCTCTCTGATCACCATGACATAGAATCACGTTCTCTGGCTGGCATCCCTTTATGAATGAGACCAGTTCATCGTGACCGGCGTGAGCGGACATATCGAAAAATTCCACTGCCATATCAGGCTTTACTTCTACTCCCGATAGATTCAGTGTTCCTTTTTCCATAAGGTTCCTGCCGTTTGTTCCCTCTACCTGGTATCCCGTCATGAAAATGGCACTTTTGTCATCATGCACATACTTTTCTATGTATGAGAGTGCTGGTCCACCATCCAGCATGCCTGATGTGGAAATGATTACATCTGCAGAATCTATGTTCTCCCTCATCCTCTTGCCTCTTATCGCCTTTACGCTGGACAGAGATTTTCTGAATTCCCTGTCAGATCTAAGGTATCCGGGAGTATTCAGATAAATGCTTGTTATCAGGTTGCCCATTCCATCTGTTGCAATCTTGTAAGGCAGGTCAGAGAGGGACATTATAAGTTCCTGCATTCTTCCCATTGCAAATGAAGGAAGTATTACTTTTCCACCATGTTCTACAATTTCAGATACTCTTTCTCTCAATCTTTTTCTAACTTCCTCTCTGTCTTCGTGATTCTTACCGGCGTATGTACTCTCAATTACAAGATTCCTTATCTTCCTCGGTTTTGCCCCAGTTAAGAGTTTTGAATCTCCTGTATACAGGTCACCGGTAACCATTACTTCATCAGAATTCTCAAATTTCCACATTGTTGAACCGGGTATATGTCCTGCGGAATATGGTGTGACATTCACTTCATCAAGAACTATCTTCTCGTTGTATTTTGTCTGATTCATGAATGTGTACATCTTTTCTACATCCTCACGATTGAATCTTTCCACGTAACCTTCTATGGCAGTTATCTTGATCGAATCGTTAAGCATTGGCCTCGCTGTGTTTGATGTCATTTCTGTTGCAAAAATATCCACACCATCATTCTGGTAATACATAGGTAATGCACCTATATGATCCAGATGTGAGTGCGTAACAAAAAGTCCATCAATCTTTTCTGGTGGCAATGGAAATAGTGGTGGTTTTTCTGGAATTACTCCATAATCCACCTGAAAAACCTTATCGTCCATATTGATTATTATTCCTAGCCTACCTACTTCTTCTGCTCCTCCTAAAAATTTCATTTTTAACAAATTTATAACCTCGCGTTTTCAAGTCTATTCTTGCATTCACATGTTCTTTCTTCCGAATGTATTTTCAGAAAATCTGCAATAATTTTCTGTGTTTTTTCCTCATTTTCTTTGAGGATCTTAATAACTTCTGATGCTTCTACAGGTTTATCAGACCATACATCATAATCTGTAACATTAGCAATTAGAGAATAACACATGCCAAGTTCATCGGCAAGATTAATCTCAGGAACAAGAGTCATTCCTATTATGTCTCCAAATTGTCTGAACATTTTTGATTCAGCTCTGGTAGAGAATCTTGGACCCTCTATTACCACATATGTTCCAGAATCGTGAGTATCTCCATGTTTATGGGATACTGAACTCAATTCTTTATTGATTCTCGGGCAAAATGGATCTGCCGACGATATATGAATAACCTCAGGGCCATCATAGAAAGTCAACTTTCTATTTTTTGTAAAATCTATGTATTGATCCGGAATGACAACGTCACCTGGCTTTAGTTCCTCCTTGAGGGAACCTACTGCATTTATCCCGAGTATTTCATCACAACCGATACTGTGAAGGGCCCATATATTGGCCCTGTAATTCACCATATGAGGTGGTATATTGTGTTTCTTTCCATGTCTTGGTAGGAAAGCAACTTTCTTCCCATTGAAATCTCCTATTTCTATTTCCGAAGATGGTATTCCAAATGGAGTGTCAATCATTTTGCTTTCTTCAATTGTTATAAGATTGTAGAGGCCACTGCCTCCGATTATTCCTATCAATGTAAATCACTTCCTGTAAGTAATATGACAATGGTATTTAATTTATTTTTAAATATTTCCAATAAAAACTGTACTCAAAATATGCAATTATTCATAGATGCGAAATAAGAATGGCACATGATTTAGAGGAGAAACCTCAGGTAACAACAATTATAATATATCATGTAACCTGAATTTGCATAAGATCGATAAAACTATAACTGCTATAGAATTATTATATGGAATGGAATCCTCAAAAAAATTGAAAATAGCTGAAATAAAAGGAGAGGTAATGGACATAGAGATAAAGGCGAAAATCCTTTCAATGTCTAAGAGAGAGATACAGAACGATAAGGGACCTCTGACATACCATTATGGTCTTGTTGGAGATGAAACCGGCGTTATGCCCTTCACTGCATGGTCTATTCCAGGCACAGTAAGAGATAATGATGTATATCTGATATCAAGATGTTACACAAAAAGTTATAAGGATAAACTGAGGCTCTATTTTGATGCCAGAACGGAATTCAAATTACTTACTGAGGTACTAGAAGTAAAGAGAACTTACAAATATTATGAGATTAAGGATTTAGATTTGAAAGACAAATTCATAACCGTTGAGGGGCTTCTAACTTCTGAAAATAAGAGGGAATATGAAAAAGAAGGAGAAAAAAGGGAAGTGTTCCAATACATACTTAAGGATCAGACCGGAACTGTGCCAATATCATCCTTCGGTAAGAAACTGGAACAGGGAAAATATGCAAGGATTGAGGGCGTAAGATTGGATGAATTCAATGGTTATTACAGGTTGAACATGTCTGATAAAGCTAAGGTAGAATATCTGAATGTTGAACTCAGGGACAATGAGATAATCCAGGATATATCTTCACTAAAGGGTGCAGTGGGAGGAATTACAGTATCCGGATTTGTGATAAATATGGGAGAAAAAAGTGGGCTTGTGGTCAGATGCAGCGAATGTAACCAGAGGGTTGATGATGTTAGGTGTGCGGATCATCCGGATGCAAAACTCGTCTATGATCTGTTTGCCTATTTTACCATAGATGATGGGACAGATTACCTGCAGGTTAATGCAGGATATGAAGCCCTGAAGAACATAGTAAAAATTACAAGAGAATACCTGGATAACCCTCAGAGACCTCCACTGAAGAAAGAGGTAAAGGAAAAAATTGAGTCTGCCCTGGTGCATAATGCACTGAAGATAAAGGGGAACCTGCGTATAAATAATATGGGACTGTCCCTGAGATCAACGGAAGTGAGTTACATAGCTGATAAGGATATTTCTTACCTCAAAAATGAGATAAAAGGGGTGTTAAATTGATGGAGAGAAGGAGGGAACCGGCAAGATGGATATTTGCGAAGGAAATGCGAGATACCTCGATCACTTTCGTGGAGGGTGAAGACGATACCCGAAGGGAATATTTCATCACACCAGGTGGATCTTATGGTAGGAGAATACTCATTTGCGGAAAGATAACACAGAAGACTCAGGATAATGATATGACAAAATTCACTGTAGCTGATCACACAGGTGCGTTCTATATTACATTTTTCTCCAAGGATTTCAATCAGAATACAAAGATACAGGTAGATGCCGTGAACGAGAACGATCTTGTAGTTCTAATGGGCAGAACATCCTATTTCAGGTCCAATGAGGGCAAGATGTATATTAACATAAATCCGGAATACGTGAGAACTGTAAATGAAGTTGATGCTGAGTACTGGAAGATGAGGACAGCAAAGTCACTAAATAGCAGGCTTTCTGCAATAAAGGAGATCAGGAAATCCCCTGAAATGGATCAGGATCACCTGCTGGAGCTTGGATTCACTGAAGATGAGGCAAAGGGTTCCCTGAAAGCATGTTCACTATACGAAAATTACAATACAGGACCACTGGAAGAAATAATTGCAGGTATGTCCTCATACCAGTTTTCTGATGCGGCTGTTAAATTGAAGGATAGCGTGCTCCAGATAATAAAGGAAAATAATCCATTTGGTGGAATCAGCTATGATGAAATTCTGCAGAGACTGGCGAAAGACGGTGTTGAAGCCAGACAACTGGATGAGACCCTGAATCTTTTGGGTACAGATGGAGAGATTTATGAGGCAGGAAAAAGGAAATTCCGGGCTATCTGATCTACCATTTCAATTTTAGATCCTTAGCCGCCTTGACTTCATCCGCCCTTCCAATTGACAGGTTAACCGGCATTTTATGAAGTTCCTCATCAGGTGTCAACACTGCTTCCTGAATTATGTTGCAGAACTCGTCCATGTCATCCTTGCTTGCATCTTCTGTTGGCTCAATCATCAGGGCTTCAGGAACTATGAGAGGGAAATATATGGTTGGAGCATGAACACCCCTGTTGATTATATATTTTGCAATGTCCAGTGCCCTCTTGTTCACCATCTTGGTTGACATTATAACTTCATGTTTCTTCAATCCCTCATGATGGTAGTTGAGTATGGGTTCCAGTCTCTTTGCCATATAGTTTGCATTTAGCACTGCCCTGTGAGTGTTTAACAGAAGACCATCTGATCCCTTGTATTTTATGTATGCCCATGCTCTCAGAAGATTTGTGAACGATCCCTGAAAACCAGCTACTCTACCTATGCTATCCTTTTCCTCAGATTTAAGAACATAAAGGTTGCCTTCCTTTTCGATCCTTGGAAATGGTAGATATTTTTCCAGGAAAGACTTCACAGCAACGGGTCCAGCTCCAGGTCCACCTCCTCCATGGGGAGTTGCAAATGTCTTGTGAAGATTGAAATGTACCATGTCAAAACCCATTGCCCCAGGCGATGTCAATCCAAGTATGGCATTCAGGTTGGCACCATCATAATATAGCAATGAACCGTTCCTGTGTACCATATCTGCTATTTCCTTGATGTCTGTTTCGAAGATTCCAAGTGTATTTGGATTTGTTATCATGAATGCTGCTGTTTTTTCACTCAGTGCAGCTTCCAGTGCATCCATATTGATAACGCCAGTCTCAAGAGATGGTATCTCCACCACGGAAAACCCCGCCATGGCAGCAGAAGCTGGATTCGTGCCATGTGCAGAATCAGGTATAATTATTTCTGTTCTACCTGTCTCCCCAATATCTTCCATGTATTTTCTCACAATTAACATGGATGTGAACTCGCCATGAGCACCAGCTAAGGGTTGCAGGCTCACCGCATCCATGCCTGACATGATCTTTAGATATTCCCTTAGCTCATACATCACCTGTAGATTTCCCTGTGCATATTCGTAGTCTACGAGAGGATGCACCCTTGCAAATCTTGAGTCATTTGCAATTCTGTCTGCGAACTTTGGGTTGAATTTCATTGTGCATGAACCAAGTGGGTAGAATCCTGTATCTACAGCATAATTCATCTGTGATAGTCTCACATAATGCCTTACCACATCATTTTCAGCTATTTCAGGAAGTTTCAGGTCAACCTGCCTGATTGAATCATCTAATTCAGGCAATTCAACCCTTTCACAGGAAAAGCTATTTCCAGAGTTAATTTCCTTGATATATTTTTCATCGTATTCAGCCTGATGATACGTCATTGTAACACCTCCATCGCCCTTATTAATTGATCAATTTCAGTATCACTTCTCATTTCTGTTGCCGCGAAGAACACATCATCCTTCAGGTTCTCAGGCATAGTAAATAAGAACTGCTTTGCCTTCAAGCCTCCAAGAAATCCTGCCTTTTCAAGATCGCACATAAGCTTATCGGACTTATTACCTGCACCCACGATAAAATCTGTGAAAAATGGATTCTTCCATTTATGAACTCTGATATAACTGATATTTTCCATTTTTTTGAGGGTTTTACTTACATTTTCCATGGATCTGGAAGCAACCCACCTCAGTCCTTTCGTCCCAAGGATTGAAAGATATGCGGAAGAAGCTATGGCAAGCAGTGCCTGGTTGGTGCATATATTGCTCATGGCCTTATCTCTTCTTATGTGCTGTTCCCTGGTCTGAAGTGTCATCACAAATGCCCTCTTTCCATTTGTATCAACCGTTTCTCCTATGAGCCTTCCTGGTGATTTTCTAACGTATTTTTCCTTGAATGAGAAAATTCCAAGATAGGGTCCTCCATAGCTGAGTGGAATGCCGAGCTGCTGTCCTTCTCCAACAGCTATGTCAGCGTCATAATCTCCAGGGGACTTCACAATTGCCAGTGAAACCGGATCATAATATGCTATGTGGATTGCACCTTTCTTTATGTCTTTAATTTGAGCTACACCAGGATCTATTGTTCCATAGTTAGAAGGATTATAGGTTATGATTGACGAAGTATTCTCATCAATTGATTGGTTTAATTTTTCAAGATCAATCGTTCCATCTTCATTTACTGGATATGGTTTGAGTGATATTTCAAGTCCAGTTATGTAAGTTCTTATTACCTGCCAGTGTGACATCCTTATATTTTCAGGTATAAGTACTGTGTTTTTACCGTTTATTCTATGGGCCATTCTAACAGCCTCACCGATTCCCGTAGGTCCATCATACATGGATGAGTTCGTTACATCCATCTTCGAGAGATCAGATATTATACTCTGATACTCAAAAAGTGAGTGAAGCATGCCCTGTGATATTTCCGCCTGATATGGAGTGTAGGATGTTATAAACTCATTTCTCATGATGATATTTGGAATTGACGACGGAATGAATCGCTCATAAGCCCCTAGTCCTAGGAATATTTTCATATCCAGAGCGTTCTTAGAACCTATATTTTCTGATTCAAACATCACATCCATCTCTGACCTGCCACTGCCAATGGATTTTATATCACTTCTGACGTCTTTAGGTATATCATTAAAAAGATCCTCAAAATCATTCATTCCCAAATAAGCCAGTAACTCGTTATCTGTGTCCATGGAATCAACCAGTGAAGTAATCCTCAACCATTATTAAAATATAGCCAGAAATTCTGGTAGGATTTTATTTTTCAAAGTTTAGTTCCAGCAGTTCTTCTTTGTTTGAATTGCCATTATACCTGAAAATTTCTTCTATTACAAGGTTCCCGAACTCTGCTTTTGTTGACAGCCCAACAATCTGCATCAACTGGAATTGTGGAACAGCTATCTGAAGATAAAGCTTTCCCATTCTTGCTTTCAGAACCCTGCTCTCTGTAAGAATATTTTCTGAAGCGAGTACCTTAAGAAAATCAGAATATGTCCCTTTCAGTGTTACATACTTTGAACTTCCTATCACCTCTTCAATGTTCACAACTGTTCTGTCGTAGTTTTCGTCTAATGTTCCGATCATTGTTACCTTGTTCAATCTGGGCGTATCCCCTTCGAGAAATGTTGAATTGTCATTTGACCCTGGCATTGCCAGATCCAGAAACGTGATACCCATTAGAGGCTCTGCATATGTGTTAAGGCCTTCATCAATTATTCCATTGGATATTGGCCTGATCCAGTCAACAAAAATATCATCCAGATTCCTGACGCCATCAAGTACTATATCATTCAGGTCCCCAAGTTTTTCGTCCATTACTCTTCCAGTGATTGAAAACCCCTCGCCGGAAAGCTCCATGTAATCTACTATGAATCCACTTATATTGAGCAATTTTTTTATATGTTCTAACTCCTCCCTTGATTCACCAAGGTTCATCACATAGTTACCGTAATTATCCCTCTCCGCCTTCATTTTCAGGAATATTGCAATGTTCCTGTTCTTTGCAACTTCAGATGGAATAAAGAAGAGAAAATCCTGTTTTTCACCATCACTGACAACTCTTGTTCTTATAACGATTCTGTTTTCAAAAAGAACATCGAATAACTGTGCTTCCCATTTATATCGAACCTTGATTGAGTGCATGTTCCTCTTCACCACAATTTAGTTTAGTTTAATTTGGAATATTAATCTTATCGAAATTTGTGAGACCTGGTTTGATAACAAATATTGATCACATTTGAAAAAGGTTTATCTAAATGTAATGCGTTGTACCCTTAATGAAATTAAAATCTAGTGTAAGCAACCTGAAGGAAGTTACAGATATACTAAGTTCAATAACCAATGAAGCAAAGCTTGAGTTTGATAATGAGGGTTTGAAAGTGAGGGCAATTGATAGCGCTAGAATAGCTATGGTTGACCTTTTTGTTCCTAAGGAATCATTTTTAACATATGAAGTGGAGGAGAAGGTTGAAGTTTCGGTTGAACTGGACAAGATCAGAAATGTTCTGAGGCTTGCTTCCCAGTCCGATGACCTATTGTTGAGTATTTCCGGGACTAAAATGAAATTCTCCCTTGGAAATCTCACAAAAACAATCTCGACTCTTGATACCTTTGTGAACTCACCAAAACTACCAAGTGTTGATCCGAAGAACTATGTTGTTATAAGAAAGGCAGATCTTGACAGGGGCTTGAGAGCAGCTACAGATGTGAGAGATTCAATTAAGTTTACGATAGAAGATAAGAGATTTGAAGCAACATCTAAGAGTGATTCTGAAGAAGTTGATCTTATAATAGACAACGATAACCTGATAGAAATCAAGGCACAAGAAAAGGCTTCCAGCAGTTATCCACTTGACTATCTGAGCAAGATAATAAAGGCAGTAAGCTTTGCTGATACCTTGAAAATAGCGTTTAACAATGATTATCCCCTTGTGATGGAATTCAACTTTGCAGGTAAAGATGGGATCAAGACGGCTAAGTTCCTCCTCGCACCAAGAATAGAGTAAACTAAAAAGCGGGCGCGAGGGGATTCGGACCCCTGATCTACAGCTTAGGAGGCTGTTGCCATATCCAGGCTTGGCCACGCGCCCTTTTATGTTTGAGACTTTATTCATATCTCATACAATCTCCATTTCGAAAGTTTCCATTTTGAAACTTACTAAAATGGTACTTCGGTGGGATTAAATTCGTAATCTGAGCTTTAGATATTATATTTTCGAAATATACCTGAAATATATCCCCGTTTCTCTTTAACTTACCTAATGAAATTGAAAGCAAAATATGTCAAGTTAAAAAGACTTAAAAACAAAAGTAAAAGTTATTATATAAAAATTTATCATCTATTAGGAGAAATAATGAAAGATCTACCAGCAAACGAATTCTATAAAAGTTTAGTAGTTCCTTTACCTCTTAGATCGATAGAAAGAGATATGGCCAAACGCCATGTTGTTAATAGGAATATGGTGAAGAAACTTATTGATGACTACATTAAAACCTCGTCAGAACATTTTGAAGCAATGGCCAATCTTATGTTAGAAATGATGAATTCTGAAGTAAGTTTTCAGGAACCAAATGCTGAAATAATAGAGGAATTTTATAGGAGAATGGAAAGACTTGATGATAGGTTCAAGTATATCGATGAGTTTATGAAAGAACTAGATGAAAAGGACCGGAATATTATCCTAATGGATAATTTTGACCATACAGTATATCTGTTAAGAAATAATAGAGCTAAAGTCTTAGAAAATTTGAAAGGTAAAGAAGAATGGAACGAAAATGATGTACTTTTTCTTTCTTACTACGATAGGTATACAGATTTTCTTGATTTAATTGCACTGGAAGCTAAGAGGGATAAAAAGATAAGTAACTCTAATAAAGGATTGCTTTATTTTTTAGCGTTTCTTTATCAGGTCGTAATTTACGCGTACTTTAAAGAATCCTTAAAGAGAGAAGTAATGCTACGCAGGTATTCAGAACTCATTTTCATGACTAAAGACTCCTCAAAGAGACGTACAAAGCTACAGAAAGAAATATTATCAAGCTTAAGGAGGCTACCGCCTCCTGACCAATAAGCATGGTTCCATCGCATGATAACTGATGGAAAATTCCTTGACACAAATGTTGTCTTTGATATAATATACTCAGAAAGGAAGAGGCACAAGAAGTCCCTACAATTTTATCAGAACTTTAAGAATTTAGAGCTAAGAGTTAGTGGTAAAGTTTTAATTGAAATTGGTGAACTCCTCAATTCTTCTCTTACAGCCCTAGTATTAAGGATTAGAGATTCAATTAAACATTTAGAGTTGTCAGGAAGGAGATGGGACGATCTACAGCTCTCTCAACGGAGAAAAGTGTTGATTGAATTTGAGATTGATATCAATAACGACAAAAAACTTATCAAAATGAACCAGATGGAGTTTGTTTTAAATGGGTTTAGGAAACTGGAAAATATTATATTGAAATATAATTTTGAAGAGATTCAGGAAGCATTGCTCGGTGTTGCGGATGATTTGAGTGAGGAAGTATTTTCTAAGGTAAATAGTCTCTTTTCACCTGTTTATCTGGATCACGACAAGGTAGACAGTTAGCAAATTGAATATAGTAAGAAAATTGATAGAAAAGTGATCTCAAGATTTTTTAATAACTTAAGCAGCTCTAAGGATAAAGATATTGTAATGGAATTGCTTTTTTACCTTGGTTTTGGAGCGAAAGATGAAAATTTCAGACAGATAGTGCTTTATACAATGGATTCGGGATTTGAAAAAAATTATTTAAATTTTAAGAACTCCAAAAATGAGTATGAAAACTATTGTGAACAGGAAATTTCTAATTTTTTAAAGTCGACTTGCTCTAACCTCTATGTTGAAATAGCTTACTAACCTCATAATCCAGTTGTTTAACCTTGCCTAAAATTTATTTTTAGATTCAGTTCATTTCATGATAATAAAAATAGAACAGCCTGAAACCATTACATTTGAATTCTCACGTTGTTCCTATCTTTTATCTCTATCCTGCATACTTTTCTCTGCAAGTAACTGAAATGCCGTATTTCATCCATTGTTTCCTCTTAAGAATGGTTATTGGTATTATCCATTCTTCTCTCCTTTTAATTTATCTTTTTTTGTGTTGGTTCCGGAATACTCTTCATACATGAAGTAAATCAGTATATATTATTGTGGTTGTTTCTAATCATTCGCATTGCTAGGGCCTTAACCTTTTTACTCATGTCGTTATAAGATAATCAGTCGTTTTAAATTCCGCCAGGAGTTTATATTTGCTGAGATTTTACAGATTAAGATAAAAAAAAGTATTGCTAATTTTTTCTTATAACCTCATCATTTTGATCTTATAACTCGTATTTTGCATATAAAAGCTATTCAAAACACTTCAGCAACGTCACTCACGGTTTCAAACATGCGAAATCAAATTATATTATAGATTATTCCAGTAACGCGAGTTTATAAATTAAATTGAATGATTGATTTGGATTTAACGACTATAGATATTTATTGCGTTACATAAGAATTTTATTAATTTATCATAAAGCTTAAGGTTGTATGAATAATCAAAGGTTATGTTGGAAGGTGCTCCATTTAAAAACAAGGGAGTGATCGTTACAGGAGGTGGAACAGGACTTGGTCAGTCTCTTTGCCTGAAGTTCTCACACTACGGTGCAAAAGTTTATACATTTGGCAGGACAGGATCCACTCTTGAGGAAACGAAAAGAAAAGTCGTTGAATCTGGAGGTGAACTTAAACTTGAGGCCATTGATATAAGAAACTTTGATGCGGTAAGCGAGTTCATTGATAATGCTTTCAGAGAGACTGAAATAGTAGGGCTTGTTAACAATGCTGCGGGTAATTTCATATCACGGACAGAGGACCTGTCAATGAATGCCTTCAAGTCTGTCATTGATATAGTTTTGATGGGCTCTATTAACACTTCAGTTCAGGTATCGAAGAGATGGATTGAACGAAAGACAAGGGGAAGCATTGTAAATATCCTCACTTCCTATGCTGATACAGGTTCCGCATTTGTGGCCCCTTCAGCTGCAGCTAAGGGCGGGCTGAGATCATTTACCAGAAGTGTTGCTGTGGAGTGGGGTCCAAGAGGTATCAGAACGAATGGTGTTGCACCAGGGCCGTTCAAGACCAAGGGTGCTTGGAAAAACCTCATACCAGACGAAAGCTATGAAAAAATCCTTATGGAAAAAAATCCTATGAGGAGACTTGGAACTCCTGAAGAGATTTCAGAACTTGTTTCATATCTTATAAGCGATTATTCTTCGTTTATAAATGGTGAGATCATAACAATAGATGGGGGAGAATGGATACAGGGTGCAGGACAGTTCAACATGCTCTCACAGCTTGACGATAATATGTGGGATATGATCAGAAAGAGCAGGGTGAAAAAAGAATGATGAGTATATATATAAACGGATGGGAAACAAATATGAAGTTTTCAGCTGCGCACTTCATTCCATATCATGATAAATGTAAAAGATTGCATGGACATGACTATGCAATAGATATAAGGATAGAAGGCGAACTGCTGAACGGTATGGTGGCTGACTTTGTTACTGTGAAAAAAGAAACGAGGAAATTACTCGAGGAGATTGACCATAAGCTCATACTTCCAGTACATGGTAAAGATATGGAACAGGAAAAGGAAGGTGATCATTTTATAATAAAATACGAGGGAAAAACCATGTCAATACCTGAGGAATTTGTGTATCTATGCGATATAGATTACAGCAGCAGTGAGGAACTGTCAAGGTTTTTTGCAAGTGAGATAATCAAAAAAGTGAAATTTGAGAAGAATGTTAAATTAATTGAAGTTTCAGTTTATGAAGGCCCTGGACAGAAAGCATCATGGAGTGAGAAGATTGGATAATGCAATTGTATTGATGTCAGGAGGATTGGATTCTACAACTGTTCTGTCATATGCCCTAAAGCATAACTACAGTGTTACTGGGCTCAGTTTTGATTATGGTCAGAGGCACAGAAGGGAGCTTGAAGCCTCGAGGAAAATTGCTGAATTTTACAATATTCAGAGAATTGTGTTCAGGATTGATCTCAGGCAGATGGGTGGAAGTTCCCTTACGGGAGATGAGGCAGTTGAAGAGGGTAAACTTGAAAGAAATGAGGTGCCAAACACTTACGTTCCAGGGAGGAATATACTTTTTTTGTCAGTAGCAGGTGCATATTCAGAATTAATAGGAGCAAAAACAATAATGATGGGTGTCAACTCAGTGGATTATTCTGGCTATCCTGATTGCAGACCGGGTTTTATTAGCTCGATGGAACAGAGCCTTCAATATGGACTCGATAAAAAAGATTTGAAAATAGTGGCACCGTTGCAGTACCTGGATAAGGGAGAAATAATAACTATGGGAAAGAAGAATAACGCGCCATATGAACTCACATATTCATGCTATAATGGGAGGGAAAAAGCGTGTGGAAAGTGTGACTCATGCCTCTTAAGATTGAGAGGCTTTATGGAAGCAGGGGAGATTGACCCAGTTCCCTATGAAGCGTATCCCGAATTTTACTCAGAATATCTAAGAAACAAAAAAGTGTAGAAGAATAATAAATAGATTATTATTTCGACAGGAACTGATCTACTTTATCTGCATTCCCTTTTACTGAAGCGACTGTCTTGTTCCAAAGCTCCTTCTCTTCTGGTGTGAAGTTAATATCAAAGATTCTCTCCACTCCATTTTTGCCTATAAGAATTGGAAGTCCTATGAACAGCCCCTGAGCTGAATAGTGTTTTGCTGTTTTTTCATCGACAAATGATGCACAGGGTATCATTCTTCTCCTATCTTTTACTATTGATTCCACCATTGCGGTTATTGCTATACCTGGTGCATAGTAAGCGCTTCCTGTCTTGAGGTAATCTACTATTTCACCTCCTCCAAATCTCGTCCTCTTTACAATTTCATCTATTTTTTCTTTGCTTAGAAGATCTGTTATTGGAATACCGCCTACAGAAGAATACCTGATAAATGGGACCATATCATCTCCGTGACCGCCGATGACAAATGCGTTTACATCCTGAACTGATGCGTTGAGTTCCATTGCGAGGAATGTCCTGAACCTTGAACTGTCTAGTGAGCCACCTAGACCTATTATCCTCTTTGGATCTATTCCGCTGACCTTCTGAAAAGCGTAAGCCATGGTATCAGCCGGGTTTGACACTATTACAATTACAGATTCCGGGGAATATTTCTTGACATTTTTTGCAACATCAGCTATTATTGCTATGTTTTTTGCAAGCAGATCATCTCTGCTCATTCCTGGCTTTCTTGCAAGTCCGGCAGTTATAACAATAACATCAGAGCCCTTCATATTCTCATAATTCTTCGGATCAACAGTAGTAAATCCCTTAATATTCAGATCTGTACCCCAGTGAGGTGTGCCCTCCATCATATCGAGTGCTTTTCCTTCTGGAATTCCATCAACCACATCAAATAAATAAACATCTCCAAGGTCCTTCAG
>JAKAYJ010000159.1 GCA_021816385.1 Thermoplasmata archaeon | reverse complement strand
ATGGCTTTTGAGATGGATAAGAATCCCATATACAGGACAAATTATGCCATTGTCCTTAAGGAGAGTGGTAAAATAAAAGAATCAACTGAAATCCTAAAGAAAATGGTGCAGGAAAACCCGGATGATATGGATGCAATTTATTTATTATTCCAGAATGAACTTGCCGAAGATCACCTCTCCGAAGCCATGAATTACATTACAAAATGCATATCCCTCAATGATTCTGAGCCATTATTCTACTCTGAACTGGCATCAATGATGGAAGATTTTGAAGATAATGAACTTGCAGAGAAATATTATAAGAAGGCATTTGATGTTTCAGACAACGATCCAGAAATGGCAATGCAACTTGCAGAATTCTATAATTCTCTTGATAAGGTGCAGGAAGGTATTGATGTACTGGAAGTTTCCCACAGCGATGAAGATCCAGAATATCACCTCATGATGGGCAAACTTCTCATGGGCAAAAAAGAGTATAATAAGGCCATTTCTCATCTGGATATTGCAATTGAAATGGCAGACGATCCAGAGGCAAAAATTGTAAAAGGATCATGTCTTATGGAAATCAACCGGCTGAATGAAGCGCAATCTATACTGAAGGAAGCCTTAAAGCAGGACTTCCAGACAGAATATGTTGAGTCTCTGTTAAATCAGGTCTGGTGGAAGGAGAACAGCAAGAAATTCAAACTATAATTTCCAGATTTTTTCCATTTACTCTTACTTCATAAATCTTCAAGTTACCTGACAATGCATAATCTCCCATTGATCTGGGTATTGGATTCTCAAGCACATCGCCATTATTCAGATTGAAAATAATATGATGGGAAGGACACATTATCCTCTCCCCGGAAAGAATCTTGCAAAGAAAGAGAGGACCACCCCTATGAGGGCACTTTGAGTCAAAGGCAAAGTATTTTTCACCTTCTTTGATGATCGTTATATCTTTATCCTGACTCTGTACCCTCTTTCTTCCCATGGAGTCAAATCCTCCATTTTCAATACTTATCATATTAGAGGGAGATCTTGGATTTTTTATTCAGATCAACAAATTTCCAGTCACTTCTAACCGATCCCATCCCACGTTTCTTGTGAACATAGTTAATAGCACTCAATGCTGCTACAGAACCCTGACCGGCTGAGATCACTGCCTGTTTATACGGGATATTTGTTACATCCCCTGCAGCGAAAACGCCTTCTTTGCTTGTTCTGCCACTCATGTCTATAATGACTTCGTTGTCTTTGTTCATTTCAACAAATCCATTCAGCATCCCTGTCTTTGCAATGTATCCCATTTCAACAAACACTGCTTTAACTGGAACCTGTTCAAGCGAGCCATCCTTCTTTCTGAGGGAAACTGCGTTCACAGTCTTATCTCCGAGTATTTCCTCAACTTCTGACTCGTAAAGGAATTTAACAGTCTCCAGGGATTTTGCCTCAGCTATCATGTCTTCTGAACCTGAAATACGGTTTCCCTTCTGAGTAACATATACATTTGAAGCAACTGTTCCTAGATATAGTGCAGCCTGAAGAGCATGGTCTCCTGCGCCAGCTACAAGAACATCCTTATTTCTATAGAGCGGACCATCACATATTGAGCAATAGGATACACCTCTTCCCTTGAATTTCTCCTCTCCCTTGCTCCCCAGATCTCTTGGGGTTTTACCAAAAGCAAGAACCAGTGCATCGCATTCATATTGCTGTTCCACACCTTTCAGGACAAACTGGTTATCTGATTCAGTTACTGTCCTTACCTCATCATATGAAAACTCAGTTCCATACATCTGAGCCTGTGCCTGAAATTTGGAAGCCAGATCAAACCCGGATATACTTTCAAAGCCAGGGTAATTCTGGATATCGGTTGTAAGTAATCCCTGACCACCAATATCTTTTGTGATTACAAGTGTCTTCATTCCCTGCCTGGAAGAATAAATGGCCGCAGTAAGACCTGCAAAGGCACCACCTATTACAATAATATCATATTTCATTCAGTTCAACAACTTCTTTAGTTTTGCATCAAGCATTGCCTTTGGTACAGCTCCGATACTTACATCAGCGACCTTACCATTCTTGAACATTATTACAGTAGGTATGCTTGTAATATTGAATGATGAACTTACTTCCGGATTGGCATCTACATCCACTTTTCCAAAGGAAATCTTACCACTGTATTCATTGGCCAGTTCTTCAACTATTGGAGAGAGGAATCTGCATGGAGCACACCAGGATGCCCAGAAGTCCACTACCATAATCTTGCTCTTTTTTACCTCATCATTGAAAGTTGCATCTGTTAATTCTACAGGTTTCATTCTTTTTTCCTCCTTATTCTTATTTTCTTCCTGAATTCTTGCCAGTACTTTTTTCCTTATGTTTTCCAGTTCTACATCTTCATCTGACATAATTGAATTCTATTAGATATTTGATTGGAGTTAATCAACGTTACGGTTTTGCCAAAATCATACAAAACCATTTATAGAACTACCCAATACCAGCATATAATATGAAAGTAACATCAAAATTGAATTCCGATATTGCTTGCTGTTCCGATTTACTGGAATCGGTATTTAACTTTGGAAAGACTGATGTGGACATATTTTATGCACTAACTCCGGGAAAGTGGTTCAGGATAGAGGATATTTCAAATGATATAAAAAGGGATCAGAGTACAGTTTACAGATCATTGCAGAAATTGATCAGCATGGGCTTTGTAATGCGAGACTCAAGGATCATCCAGAATGGAGGCTATTATTATGAATATGCATTATCAGTTTCCTCAACGCTTGACAAGGTAATCAGAGAAAAGATTGATGAGTTGATTGATCGTCTGAGAAGCCTTTCCAGGGACCTTATACGGGAATTAGAATCACGGGAAATGATACAATAGTTTTCATCTCACCATTGATATAAATCTTTGAGCCTCTTCCACCACTCTTACCACTCTGTATCCATCATTCCCTGTTGCTATCCTGCTTTTTTCTCCATTTGCGTATTTTACAAATTCTGACACTTCTTCAGCATACATGTTACCTGATTTAAACTCCTTTACCATTTCATCATCGATCTCAACTACTGCATTGATTGAAGTGCCAAAGAAATTTCTGCACTTTATTTTTCTGTCTGCGGTCAACAGGGTCAAGTCGTTTGAAATGGGGCCCATCTGTCTGGATGAGAAAGCAGCAGCGAATCCCTTTTCGAACTGCATATTTACTATCATTGATTCATCAATTATCTTCTCTTCTGGCATCCTGAATGAGGTTACTTTCCTGGGAAATCTATTATGAAATGAAATAAGCGTATCAACGACGTGAACGCCAGTACCCATTACGGAACCTCCTCCTACCTTATCCGGTTCGCTCCACCACTTGCTATCTGTCGTTTGTTCCCTTGCAGCTGACTTATGGGTCCACATTCCCGATTCATAAATTATTTCTTCATCGGGTTTCAGTATTTCATTTTTTATGTAGTCAAGGGCAGGGTGCATTCTGAGATGGAAGCCAATACCAAGTTTAGCCTTC